>CAMNHM010000014.1 GCA_946539475.1 uncultured Prevotellaceae bacterium
TGCACAGCCGGCACAATAATTTGTCTTAATTAGTGCTCATTAGTTTCTCTTTTTTACGCGACTGAGCAGCTGCCTCTTGGTGGCACCTCCGCGCGGTAGCAAATTCTTCACTCTTCACTCTTCACTCTTCACTTAAAAGAGCTCCGGCCTTTCCTCCGTCGCAGATCGACTAGTATCTCCGCTTCGCACGGGCGTGGCGCGCGCTCCACGCTGACCCGATGTCCGTCGCCCGCCGGCGCACGGGTAGCTTTCGAACTACGGTACAAAGATACAACATTCAGATTGCGGTCTACGAATTTTTTGCCGGAAATCTTTGTTAAACAATGTTAATGACCCAAAAAGTGGTCATTGGTCATTAGTGGTCATTGGTCATTAAGGGTTTTGGACATGGGAAAAAATTTTATTAATATAATAATATATTATTATTATATTAATACTTAATTTTGGAGGATGTGAATCGCTTAATGACAAATGACCAATGACCACTAATGACCACTTTTCCGGGATGTCTTAATTGTTAATGTTGAGTCCACTTGAAAAAGTAACATACCGATGAAATGGAGTGAAATTGGACGCGCAGCCAATGTTCGCAATATCACTGAGACTTTTTCAAGTGGGCTCAATGTTGTAATGTCGTATTCGAATCTCTTGGCTCAGGGGGGGCTGTCCCCGTGAGTCATGGGAGAAAGTATGTGGGCTGAAATTTCAGCCCACGTACAGATATTACTGCCCCACCCCTTAAAGTCAACCACGTTTTCGGACTGCCCCCCCCCTCACAATCGCGATAAGGGCGCAAGATTGCGCTCTCGTCCGGAATCTGCTAACTGCCTGACGGCGGAAGCAGGGCGGCCACCCTGCTACTCGCTGACGAAGACGGAGAATGCTCTGCGTAGCGACGAGGTTCAACGGCGAGGTCTGCGTCGCGACGACGGACATCGAACGGCCGACGGGCGTGGAGTATGGAAATCCGTTGTTTTGCATTTTTTAACCCCAAAAAGGGGGTGGGGGAGTTGTCAGTCTCGGATTTTTTTTGTATCTTTGCAATTGTTTTCGTATAACATCTAAGCCTAAAAACCGAACCGAGTATGATACAGACAGTTGAGAAGCGCGACGGACGAATCGTCGGCTTCAACGAACAGAAAATCATGGCTGCCATCCGCAAGGCCATGATGCAGACCGAGAAGGGTGAGGACGAGCACCTGATCAGCCTGATTACCGACCACGTGGCCCAGCGCGGGCGCACGCAGATGAGTGTGGAGGAGATACAAGACGCCGTGGAGCTGGAGCTGATGAAGTCGAGCCGCAAGGACGTGGCACAGAAATATATTGCCTACCGCAACCAGCGCTCCATCGCGCGCAAGGCCAAGACACGCGACGTGTTCCTGGACATCGTCAACGTGAAGTCGAACGACATCACGCGCGAGAATGCTAATATGAACGCGGACACGCCCGCGGGAATGATGATGAAGTTTGCATCGGAGTCGACGAAGCCCTTTGTCGACGACTACCTGCTGAGCGACGAGGCCCGCGATGCCGTGAAGCAGAACCTGCTGCACATCCACGACAAGGACTACTACCCCACGAAGTCGCTCACCTGCGTGCAGCACCCCCTGGACAACATTCTGAACTGCGGGTTCATTGCCGGCCACGGCGCGTCGCGCCCTGCCCGTCGCATCGAGACGGCCAGCGTGCTGGCGTGCATCTCGATGGAGTGTGCGCAGAACGAGATGCACGGCGGGCAGGCCATCCCCGCCTTCGACTTCTACCTGGCTCCCTTCGTGCGCCTGACGTATATTGAAGAGGTGAAGAACCTCGAGGAGCTCAACGGCGAGGACTACTCGCAGCTGTACGACGAGCCGCTGATGGACTACCTGCGGCAGCCGCTGGACGGGCTGAAGGGCGTCGACCGCGTGCGCCAGCATGCTATGAACAAGACCGTGGGGCGCGTCCATCAGGCGATGGAAGCCTTCATCCACAACATGAACACGATCCACTCGCGCGGCGGCAACCAGGTGGTGTTCTCGTCGATCAACTACGGTACCGACACCTCGGCCGAGGGGCGGTGCGTGATGCGCGAGATACTGCTGTCGACCTACGAGGGCGTGGGCGCCGGCGAGACGGCCATCTTCCCCATCCAGATATGGAAGAAGAAGCGCGGCGTGAACTACCTGCCCGAGGACCGCAACTTCGACCTCTACCAGCTGGCCTGCAAGGTGACGGCGCGCCGTTTCTTCCCCAACTTCCTGAACCTCGACGCGTCGTTCAATCAGAGCGACGAGTGGCGCGCCGACGATCCGAAGCGCTACCTGCACGAGGTGGCCACGATGGGCTGTCGCACGCGTGTCTTCGAGAACCGCTTCGGCCCGAAGACGTCGATAGGTCGCGGCAACCTGTCGTTCTCGACCATCAACATCGTGCGCCTGGCGCTGGAGTGCAGGGACATCGAGGACAAGGAGCAGCGCATAGGGCAGTTCTTCGCCCGTCTCGACCAGATGCTCGAGGTGACGGCAAAGCAGCTCGACGACCGCTTCGAGTTCCAGAAGACGGCCCTCGCCAAGCAGTTCCCCCTGCTGATGAAGAGCCTCTGGATCGGTGCCGACAAGCTGGGCCCGAACGAGAAGGTGGCGAGCGTCATCAACCAGGGCACGCTGGGCATCGGCTTCATCGGCCTGGCAGAGTGCCTCGTGGCCCTCATCGGCAAGCATCACGGCGAGAGCGAGGAGGCGCAGCAGCTGGGCCTGCGCATCATTACCTACATGCGCGACCGCGTGAACGACTTCTCGGAGCGCTACCACCACAACTACTCCGTGCTGGCCACGCCTGCCGAGGGCCTGGCAGGACGCTTCACGAAGCGCGACCGCAAGGACTTCGGCGTGCTCAAGGGCATCACCGACCGCGACTACTATACCAACTCGAACCACGTGCCCGTCTACTACAAGTGCTCGGCTCGCCATAAGGCAGAGGTGGAGGCCCCCTATCACACGCTGACGCGCGGCGGGCACATCTTCTACGTAGAGATCGACGGCGACGCCACACACAACCCGCAGGTGATCATGAGCGTCGTCGACATGATGGACCGCCTCGACATGGGCTACGGCTCGGTGAACCACAACCGCAACCGCTGCATGGACTGCGGCTACGAGAATGCCACCCCCGACCTGAAGGTGTGTCCGCGATGCGGCTCTAAGAACATCGACCGCCTGCAGCGCATCACGGGATACCTCGTGGGCACCACCGACCGCTGGAACTCGGGCAAGCTGGCAGAACTCAACGACCGCGTGACGCACATCGACGACGGGGAGCAGAAGCTGTTCTGACTTTAGGCTTTTGACTCTAGACTTTAGACTTTAGACTACAGACTACAGACTTTAGACTACAGACTTTAGACTTCTGGATGCTACAGATACTGCAGATAATAGAGGATACGATGGTCGACGGGCCGGGGCTGAGGACGTCGGTGTACTGCGCCGGATGCCGGCATCAGTGCCCGGGCTGCCACAACCCGCAGTCGTGGGACCCGCAGGGCGGACATGTGATGACCACTGCCGACATCCTGCGCGTCATCGAGGCCGACCCCTACACACGGGGCGTCACCTTCACCGGCGGCGACCCGATGTACCAGCCCGAGGGCTTTGCCGACCTGGCACGAGCCATCCGAAAGGAAGTGCCACAGAAGGATATCTGGTGCTATACGGGATTCCTCTACGAACAGCTGCTCGCACTGCCCCGCCAACGCCAGCTGCTGGAGCTGATCGATGTGCTCGTCGACGGGCCCTTCCTGCGCCAGCAGCGCACGGAGGAACTGCCCTTCAGAGGCTCTGCCAACCAGCGCATCATCGACGTACAGGCGTCGCTGGCGCAGCAGCGCGTGGTGACGATGAGGCTTGAGGTGTGATGGAAACAACTCATCGGTTTCTCTGTATGAATGACTGGGCAGTTGCGGTACGAGATTTGTAATGTGAAAAGAAATACGACGATGAAAAAGATGATGACGATGGTTGCGCTGGCAGTGTGGATGCTGACGGGATGCATCAGCCAGCAGCAGCGACTGGAGAGACAAGCGGCGACGGCACAGGCCGTCCGCCAGGCTGTCGAGACGCGGCAGCTGACGGTGGAGGTGCGCTTCATGCAGACGCAGCGCTATGGCAGCCATCGCGTCAGCTCCGACTTCTTCCTGCGCCTTCGTGGCGACACCCTCGACAGCTACCTGCCCTTCCTGGGGCGCGCCTACACGGCTCCCTTGGGCTCGCCGTCGCAGGGGCTGAACTTCACGTCGGCCATTGAGCACTTCCGCCGCTCGCCGCTGAACGACGGTGGCGTGCGCCTGGAGATGAGCGTGCGCAGCGAGGAAGACCGTTTCGAATATCGTCTCGACGTCTTCCCCAACGGCAAGGCTTACATCCACGTCCGTCCGCAGGAGCGCGATGCGGTGAGCTTCGACGGGGAAGCGGTGCTATTTTGAGAGCGAAGAGATTTTTTTGTTTGAATGATGAAGAAAGGTAGGATCATCGTAGCAGGCATCGGGCCTGGCAATGCGGCAGACATGACGCCGGCGGTACTCGAGGCCGTGGCGCAGGCGGATGCCGTGGTAGGGTATAAGTACTATTTCCAGTTCGTGGCGGCTGCGCTGCGCGAGGACTGCGAGTGCGTCGACACGGGCATGCACCATGAGCGTGAGCGTGCCCAGCGGGCCTTTGAGCTCGCCGCCGAAGGGAAGACGGTGGTCGTGATATCGTCGGGCGATGCCTCGATCTACGGTATGACGCCGCTCGTCTACGAGATGCGTCGCGAGCTGCAGACGGACGTCGAGATCACGTCGCTGCCAGGCGTCTCAGCCTTCCAGAAAGCGTCGTCGCTGCTGGGCGCTCCCACGGGTCACGACCTCTGCGTGATCTCGCTGAGCGACCTGATGACGCCCTGGGAGACGATCGAGCGGCGCATCCTTGCCGCTGCCGTCGGCGACTTCGTGACGGCAGTCTACAACCCCCGTTCCCACGACCGCTACTGGCAGCTCTACCGCCTGCAGGAGCTGATGCTGAAGCATCGCTCGCCGTCGACGCCCGTGGGCTACGTGCGGCAGGCAGGTCGCGACGACGAGCAGACGACGGTGACGACGCTGGGCGAGCTGGATCCTGAGCAGGTCGACATGCTGACGGTGGTGCTGATAGGCAACTCGCAGACGTATGTCGACGGCGGGAAGATGATCACCCCGCGCGGATACTATCGCGAACAGGCGCAGCAGGAGAAGCCCGGACAGCAGATTATGATCGAGTCGTTTCGCACCATCGAGCGCGAGCTGCGCCGCCAGGACTGGCCCCTGGACCATAAGTGGGCACTGCTGCATGCCATCCACACCACCGCCGACTTCGACATGGAGCGCATCCTCTACTCCGACCCGGGGGCCGTGGAGGCACTCTATCATAAGATATGTACGCGCGAACTGACGACGATCGTCACCGACGTCACGATGGCTGCCAGCGGCATCCGAAAAGGAGCCTTGCAGCGCCTGGGGCTGGAGGTGAGGTGCTACCTGGGCGATGAGCGCACGGCCGATCTCTGCAGCAGCGAGGCAGGCATTACTCGCACGCAGGCCGGCATCCGCCTGGCAGTAGAGGAGCATCCCGATGCCCTCTTCGTCTTTGGCAATGCCCCCACGGCGCTGATGGAGCTCTGTCGGCAGATACGTCGCGGAAAGGCACACCCTGCGGGCATCATTGCCGCGCCGGTGGGCTTTGTCCACGTGCGCGAGTCGAAGCATATGGTGAAGCCCTTCCGCGAGATTCCCAAGATCATCGTCGAGGGTCGCAAGGGCGGCTCTAACCTCGCTGCCACGCTCTGCAACGCCATCCTGACGTTCGACGACGCTGAGCAGCTGCGTCCGGGGAGGGATTTGTGAGTTGACTATAGACGGCTTTAGACTATAGACTACAGACTTTAGACTATAGACTACAGACTTTGGAACTTTGAGTTGGGAATTTAGGGTTTAGAGACTTTTTTGTTAGGAATTTAGAATTGAAGTTTATTGTCATAGGGATTAGCGATCGTCCGCAGCCGTATATGGCGCCAGAAGTGGTGGCGGTGATCAAGAGAGGACGGGTGTTCAGTGGTGGCAGACGACATCATGAGCTGGTGGCACAGCTGCTGCCTGAGGGTGCGGTGTGGGTGGACATCACGGTGCCGCTCGACGGCGTGTTCGCGCAGTATGCCTTGCTCTCCAGCAGCGATCCTGCGCTCGAGATCATCGTCTTTGCCAGCGGCGACCCCCTGTTCTTTGGTTTTGCCAATACCATCCGCAGGAAGATGCCTGATGCGGAGGTCGTGGTCTATCCGTCGTTCAATTCGCTGCAGACGCTCGCCCACCGCCTGCTGCTGCCCTATCACGACATGCGTGTGGCGTCGCTGACGGGGCGCCCGTGGCCAGCCTTCGACCGTGCGCTCATCGAGCGCTCGACGATGATTGGCGTCCTCACCGACCACTTACACACGCCAGCCGCCATTGCCCAGCGGATGATGGACTATGGCTACGTCGACTATACGATGCACGTGGGCGAGCGCCTGGGCAGCGATAGCGGCGAGTGCCTGCTGACGCTCACCCTCGAGGAGGCAGCGCAGCGCACCTTTGCACACCCCAACTGCCTCATCCTTGAAGCCTGCCGTCCCTTGGCGCCAAGACCCTTCGGCATTGCCGATACCGCCTTCGCCCTGCTCGACGGACGAGAGAAGATGATCACGAAGATGCCCATCCGCCTGCTCACGCTGCAGGCGCTGGAGCTGGCGCAGCACAGCGTGCTGTGGGACATCGGCTTCTGCACGGGTAGCGTGTCGGTAGAGGCTCGCCTGAGCTTCCCCGACGTACGTATCACGGCGTTCGAGGTGCGCAGGGAGTGCGAGGCAATCATCCGCGAGAACATGCGTCGCCACGGTGCTCCGGGCATCGATGTGGTGATGGGCGACTTCCTCGACGTCTGTCGCGCTGAGTGTTCGACGGACGCTGTCTGCGCCGCCTACGGACGCCCTGATGCCGTCTTCATCGGCGGGCACGGCGGGCAGCTGGCGGCAATCCTGCGGCGGGTGGCGAGCGTGATGCCCAAGGGTGGAGTG
This sequence comes from uncultured Prevotellaceae bacterium, assembly GCA_946539475.1. The sequence continues at coordinate 7,102 of CAMNHM010000014.1, forward strand.
ATCGTGATGAACAGCGTCACCTCAGCCGTCGTAGAGGAGGCAACAGGGCATCGTCCGTCCAGCCGACAACTCTGGGACGACGCCTGTCGCGAGCTGGGACTCACACAGGAGCCACCCCTGCGCATACAGCTGAACGACTATAACCCCATAGAAATCCTGAAATGCAGAACATAGCCATTATCCCCATCAGCGAGGCGGGCAGCAGCGTTGCCAAGAGCCTCGCCAGTGCCCTGACGCTCGCACCCGACGGAAAGCCCTGTCGCACGGCGACGATCGCACGCCAGCAGGTCGGCGACTGCTGGCATTCCTTCGACGCCTTTGTCTTCGTCGGCGCCATGGGCATCTGTGTGCGTACCATAGCCCCCTACATAGAGGACAAGCATAGCGACCCCGCCGTGGTATGCGTCGACTCGGCAGGACGCCACGCCATCGCCGTGCTCAGCGGCCATGTGGGTGGTGCCAACGCCCTGACGCAGTATATCGCCGACGAGCTGAACATCCAGCCCGTCGTCACCACCCAGAGCGACAACGAGGGGCTGTGGGCCCTCGACCTCTTCGAACAGCACTACGGCTGGGCTGTCGACACCCATTGCCCGATGAACGACGTCATTGCCTCGTTCGTCAATCGCCAGCCCACAGCCCTGCTGCTGAGGGCCAGCGACGCAGGCACAGAGCATCTGCTGCGCACGCTGCCTGCCCACGTCACCATCGTCGGCAGTGCCGCCGAGGCCGTGGAGCACCATTGCAGGCTGCTCATCGTCGTCTCGCCCTTCCTCGAGGAGCTGCCGCGGCAGGAGACGATGCTGGTGGTGCAGTTCGTGCCCCGCAGGCTGCTCACCGTGGGCTTCGGCCTGGCTCATCATCCCGCTGACTACGAGCAGATCGCCGACGAGCTCTGCGACGCATTGCGGCAGCAGGGCATCCACCCGCTGGCGATGCACGATTTCTGTACGATCGACGTGAAAAGCGACGAGCCCTTCGTCGCCCTCCTTCGGCAGCAGGGGCGGCAGGTGCGCTTCTTCACCGCCGACGAGCTTGCCACCATCGACGTGCCTACGCCCAGCGAGACGGTAGAGAAACACGTCGGGACGCCTAGCGTCAGCGAGGCTGCTGCCATCCTGGGCAGTAACCACGGGGAGCTGATCGTCAAGAAGATAAAAGGTAAGCACTGGACGGCCGCCGTCGCCGCGAGCTCGCCCGTTGCGGGCAAAGAGGGTAGGGGCGAGGGCTTCGTCGAGATTGTCGGAGCCGGTCCTGGCGACCCCGACCTTATCAGCGTCCGCGGACGACGGTTGCTGGAGCGTGCCGACCTGATTCTCTATGCTGGCTCCCTCGTGCCGAAGGAGCTGACGGACTGCCATAAGGCGGGCGCCACCGTGCGCTCCTCAGCCGACATGACGCTCGAGGAACAGTGTGCGCTGATGAAGGAGTTCTACGACCGCGGACAGTTTATCGTACGCCTGCACACGGGCGACCCCTGCATCTTTGGAGCCATACAGGAACAGATGGCCTTCTTCGACCGCGAGCAGATGCGCTATCACATCACGCCAGGCATCAGCTCGTTCCTGGCAGCCGCTGCTGAGTTGCGCAGCCAGTTCACCATCCCTGAGCGTACGCAGACCATCATCCTCACCCGTGGCGAGGGGCGCACGCCCATGCCTGAGCGCGAGAAGCTGCACCTGCTGGCACGTTCGCAGTCGACGATGTGCATCTTCCTCTCAGCAGCCATCGTCGACGATGTGCAGCGGGAACTGTTGCAGGAGTATCCGCCGACGACACCCGTCGCTGCCTGCTACCACCTCACCTGGGCCGATCAGCGCATCTATCGCGGACAGCTGAAGGACCTGGCACGTATCGTCCACGACAACCACCTCACGCTCACCACGATGCTCGTCGTGGGCGAGGCGATCGACAACCGCCAGGGCCTCTCCGAGCTTTACAGCCCACACTTCACCCACCTCTTCCGCAAGGCTGAAAAATGATACTCGTATTCGGAGGGACGACAGAGGGAAGACAGGCTGTCGAGGTGCTCGAAGAGGGCGGACAGCCGTTCTATTATTCGACGAAGACGGGCGAGCAGGACGTCGTGCTGCACCACGGACGGCGCATCGACGGGGCAATGGACCTCGAGACGATGTGCACGTTCTGCAGGGATCACGACGTACGCCTGATTGTCGACGCTGCCCATCCCTTTGCCCAGCAGCTCCACCTGACGGTTGCAGACGCCGCCGAGGCGCTGCAGCTGCCCGCCATCCGCTACGAGCGTATCTTCCCCGAGCGCAGCCCCCGGCTCACCTGGCTCGACGACTACGACCAGCTGCCCCGCGACATTGGCGTGCTGTTGGCGACGACGGGCGTGCAGAGCATTGCCCGCCTGAAGAAGCTTGAGCAGGAGGGCATGACAATCGTCTATCGCATCCTCGACAGGGAGTCGTCGATAGCCCTTGCCCACCGTCAGGGAGCCAGCGACCGTCAGCTGTGTTTCTATACGGAGGGTGGCTCCCTGGGCGATGTCCAGGCGGATGCCATCCTGATGAAGGAGAGTGGACTGAGCGGCGGCTTCCTGACGAAGGTCGACGAAGCACTGAGCAGGGGCATGCGCGTCTTCGTGCTGAAGCGCCCGGCGACGCCTGTCGCGTTTCGCGTGGTGAACGGTCCCTTCGGCCTGCGTCGCATGGTGGAGCGCCTGCTGCCTGCCTTCTTCCCTCTGAAGAGCGGACTCACCACAGGCACCTGCGCCACGGCAGCCTCCGTAGCTGCTGCGCTGCGGCTCGTCAGGGGCGTGACGCCCTCGGAGGTGCCCGTGCGGCTGCCCAATGGCGAGACCATCCCTGTAGCCGTCGGCTATGGCGACGGCTATGCCTACGTCGTGAAGGAGAGTGGCGACGATCCTGACATCACCAATGGCGTGGAGGTGCGTGCCTACGTGGAGCATAACCAGGCAGCACATAAGGACGACGAGCCCTGCGACGACTCCGGCATCGAGATTCGTGGCGGCGACGGCGTGGGGACGTTCACGCTGCCAGGCTTCGACTTCCCGCCTGGCTCAGCAGCCATCAACCGCGTGCCTCGCCAGATGATCCGTGCTAATGTCGCCCCCATCTCGCAACGGCTAACGGTCACGATTGTCGTCCCAGGAGGCGAGCAGATAGCCCAGAAGACTTTCAACCCGCGCCTGGGCATCGAGGGAGGCATCTCGATCATTGGCGTCTCGGGCATCGTGAAACCTTTCTCCGAGGAGGCGTTCATTGAGAGCATCCGCAAGTGTATGGAGGTTGCGAAGGCCAGCGGGGCGCCACGTGTGGTCATCAACAGCGGTGCGAAGAGCGAGCGCTATGTCCGTAAGCGCTATCCCGACCTGCCTCGGCAGGCTTTCGTGGAGTATGGCAACTACATCGGCGAGACGTTGTCGATGGCTGGCGAGCTCCATTTCGGACAGGTCACGCTGGGCGTCATGCTGGGCAAGGCGGTGAAGCTGGCAGCAGGACATCTCGACACCCACAGCCGTCGTGCGACGATGGACAAGACCTTCGTAGCGCAGATGCTCACGGAGGCTGGCTGTACGCTCGATCTCACCTCTGTCACCCTGGCGCGCGAACTATGGGCGCTCCTGCCCGCCAACCGCGTGCAGGCATTCGTCGATGTGGTCATCGCCCACTGCATGGAGTATTGTGCTCCGCTGTTGGAGAAAAAAGATGCCCTCACCATCCTGTTGATTGATGATGAGGGCAACGTTTTCGAATCTTCTGGACGACGGTCTTAATAGCCGGCGTTCTGTTTCCAGTTGGTATTGGTGTTGAGCACTCCCTGAGGGATTGGGAACACGCGGCACTCCTTGTCGAAACGGGCAGTGGGGAAGCCGCGGCGGTGGAATCCGTACTCGTCCTCAAAATGTCCGAAGCGGATCATGTCATTGCGGCGCCAGTTCTCGTCGAAGAGTTCACGGCCGCGCTCGTCGTAGATGTCCTCGAGCGACGGAGTGGCAGCATAGGTCGGCGCATTGACATACGATCGGATCTGGTTCATCAGGCTTTGTACCGTCTGGCTGTTAGTGGCCTGGGCACCGCGTGCGATGGCCTCGGCCTTGGTCATCAGGATGTCTGCATAGCGGAAGATGGGCAGGTCGTTCGACTGGTTACGCCCGTTGATGAAGTCCTCGCGGATGACGAAGTACTTTACCGACTTGTAGCCCTGGCTCCATCCCTTGACGTCCTTGCCGGTGTTCAGGATGGCGCAGTCGGCAGGATATGCGCTGACGGGTGAACCCCAGTCGACATAATGTGCGATGACGACGTCCTCGCCCTTCTCGTCCTTCTCCGTCGTGGTGTACTTCAGGCGGATGGTCTTGTCGAGGGCTATCTCCTCGCCCTTATACTTGTAAGGAGTGGAGGTCTTGGCATAGGTAGTGGCATCAAACGTGTAAATCTGTCCTGCGAGGATGTTCTCTTGACGGTCGTCAGTGGAGAGAGCCATCAGGCGGTCGGCCATCTCGGGCGAGATGGAGAAGTTGCCACCCGTCGACTGGCCAATGTCGGAGCCGAAGTAGCCGGGTCCGCCGTTGCCGTCGTTACGTCCTTGACGCCAAATGCGGGGGCGACAATATTGAAAGCCCTGGGCGTTGATGGCATCGTAAGGCATGGCATAGATGAAGTCCTTGATCTGGGGGCCGTTATTGGGCCAGAACTTCGAGCGGTAGCCGGTGGCACCCTCAGAGAGGCTGAACTTACCGCTCTGGATGATATCGTCGCAGAGGGCTACGACATCCTGTAGGTGCTCGTTCTGATAGTTGGCGGCATCGTAGGCTGTAACACTGCTGGCAGTGTAGACAGGCCAGTTGATATAGAGCTTGACGAGCAGCGCCTCAGCGGCGTAGCGTGTCGGCTTTCCATACGTGCTGACATCGACATTGGTGGGCAGCAGGGGAATGATGGCCTGCAGCTCGCTCTCAATCCAGCGGGCAACGTCGGCACGCGGTGAACGGTCGATCTGCTCGCCGTCGGCAGCGAGGTGGTCGAGGATGGGTGCATCGCCATAGCTGTCCATGATAATCCAAGTGTAGAAGGCACGCATGTAGCGGGCCTGAGCGGTGGCATCGTTCTCCTCGCCACCCATGTTTACAATGACGCGGTTGGCCTTGGTGATACCGGCAGTGACGTCCTCATACCAACCGGTAGAGGCACTGGAGGGGTCGAAATTGTGCAGTGAGCACTGGGCATAGATGCCGCCGTCGGCATAGTCGCCGTCGAAGCTGATGCCTACCCACTCGTCACTGGAGAGGGCCTGTGCCTCCATGTAGCGGCGTCCCAGAGTGCCGCGCAGGTGGAAGTATACATCAGCCATCTGAGCTTCCACGGCAGCTTCACTCGTGGGATATTCCGTGAACTGTGCCTCGGGGGTCACGTCCAGGTCTGTGCAGCTGGCGGTCAAAGCCATCAGCCCTGCTGCAAAGTATAGCTTAATCGTTGTTTTCATATTTGTTGTCTCATGTTTTAGAAGTTAATCTTTGCGCCGATGATGAACGAGCGAGTGTGAGGATAGAAGGTCTCGCGGTAGTCGATGCCGGGTGTCAGGCCGCCGAGGTTCACTTCGGGGTCGATGCCGTCATATCCGGTGATGGTCAGCAGATTGTTGCAGGTGGCATAGAGCTGCAGGTTCTGTGCCCATCCGGCGAGCTTGTTGAAGGTATAGCCCAGAGTGAGCGACGACAAGCGAAGATAGCTGCCGCTCTCAAGATACTTGTCGCTGGGGATGTGTGCATTGGCATCGGCCTGCCACTGCTTGTCGTTGACAACCTCCGAGAGCACGTTCTTGCCTCCGGCGAGGTGACCTTGGAAGCTGTAGTGGGCCTTGGTGGCATTGAGGATCTTGTTGCCGAGCACGCCCTGGAAGAAGGCTGTCAGGCTCCAGTTCTTGTAGTTCAGCGTGTTGTTCCAGCCATAGACAATCTTTGGCTGCGCATTGCCTACCTTGGTCTTGTCGCCATAGAGGGGGTTGGAGGTCACCCAGTTGCCGTTGGCATCCTGATAGGTGTCGGCCTGTACCACCATTTCTCCGTCTTCATTGGCTGCCTTGTGAGCTTCAAGGTCGTGAACGAGGAACACCGAAGTGCCGTTCGGGTTGTAGCCTGCGTGCTCGTAGGTCCAGAATGTTCCGAGGGGCTCCCCTTCCATGATGCGCTGTGTGTCGGCATTGCTGGAGATACCTCCGATGTTGGGATTTCCCTGGTCAACATAATCCACGCTGTAGGTGGAGTTTGAAAGTTTGTCGACGGTGTTCTTGTTGTGTGAGAGGTTGAGGGTGGTCTGCCACTGGAAGTCGCGTGTCTTGACGGGTGTGGCGTTCAGGGTCAGCTCGACACCGCTGTTGGTGATGTCGCCTACGTTGGCACGGATCCAGTTCAGTGGGTAGACATTGGTCGAGACGGCATAGTTCCAGATGAGGTCGGAGGTCTTCTTGTTGTAGTACTCGATACTACCATTGATGCGTCCGCCGATGAAGGCGAAGTCAAGGCCGATGTTGAGCATGGCCGTGCGCTCCCATTTCAGGTCGGGGTTGGCGTTGTTCTGTGCCTCAATGCCATACATGGTCTGAGAGCTGCCGTCAGGAAGGACATACTGGAAGGAGTTGCTGTTCAGGCCGTAGGTGGCGATGGCGTCGTAGGCACCGAAGCCCATGGCATTACCGCTGACACCGTAGCCCACACGGAGCTTCAGCTGGTCGAAGATGTCCTGATTCTGCATGAAGTCCTCCTCGGTGATGTTCCATGCAATGCTGGCCGAGGGGAATGTACCCCAGCGATGATCCTTGCCGAAGACGGAGGAGCCGTCGCGGCGGATGGTTGCCTGGAACATATAGCGTGAGTTGAAAGAGTAGTTCACACGTCCGTAGAACGAGATGTTGCGGATCTTTGTACGTGAAGAGCCCTGCACGTCGGTGATACCGTTGATGTTGTTGGCATAGCGGAGGTTCCAGAAGCCCGTTTCGTCGTTGTAGAAGTTGTTTACCGTCACACCGAAGCCGTCGTTGTCTTTACGCTCCTCCCAGGAGTAGCCGGCCATGAGGCCCAGTTTGTGGATTTTAGCAAAAGTGACATCATAGTTGCCATAGGTCTCGAAGGTCTGGTTGCTGCGCAGGTAGGTGTCGCGGTGTGCACGTCCGTCATATCCTTTGTCCATCTGTGTCTGATGGGTCTGATACCAGCTGTAGGTGTTCTGGTTGCTCTCGTAAGAGTAGTTGGCATGCCACATGAGGCCTTCGATGATTTTCAGCGAGCCCTTGGCAATGTATTGCATGCGCTTCCACTCGTTCTGATTGTTGTCTTCGTAGATCATCGACAGCGGGTTGTAGTTGGCTGAGCCGATGTACGACTCGTACCATGTGCCGTCAGCGTTCTTCACGGGGTTGGTGGGCGAGTAGTAGTTCATGGCATCGAGCACGCTCTTTCCGGCGTCGGCACCTGTGGAGCGAGCCATAGGCACACCTTTGTGCTTGCCCTGCATGGCATTGATGCCTACGGAGAGGTCGAGGCGGTCGTTGAGGATCTTGGTGGAGAGCAGCGAACGTGCGTTGATGCGGTTCATGCCTGTTTTCTCTACTACGCCCTGACGGTTCATGTAGTTGATGCTCCCCATGTACTTTGTCTTCTGGTTGCCACCGGAGATGCTAACGTTGTGATTGTGTGAGAAGCCTGTACGCAGCACTTCGTCCTGCCAGTCGGTATCGCCGCCGCCGTCCTGTTCAGCTCCGATGAGCCCGGAAGAGCGCAGGTCGCTGGCTGAGGCCATGTCGAGCGTGCCAAGCACTTTGTCGAAGGCGACGTAGCCATTGTAGCTCACGTTGGTGCGCCCTTCCTGTCCGCTCTTCGTAGTGATGATAATCACGCCGTTGGCAGCCTTCGAACCATAGATGGCTGTTGCGGAGGCATCGCGCAGCACGTCGATCGACTCGATGTCGTCGGGAGCCACCATAGAAATGTCGACACCGGGAATACCGTCGATGACATAGTAGGGCTGCATGGCAGCACCTTCACGCAACGAAGAGGCTCCGCGAAGTGTGATACTGGGAGTGCCCGATGGGTCGCCTGTGGTGGTGATGGTCAGGCCGGCCACCTTGCCCTGCAGCATCGAGGCGGGATCGGTGAAGACGCCCTTGTTCAGGTCGTCGGCTTTGATGGTGGTGATGGACGAGGTGACGTCCTTACGGCGCATCGTGCCATAGCCCACGACAACCACCTCGTCGATCAGCTGGTTGTCTTCGCGCAGCGTCACCGTCATGCCGTTGCGGGCAGGCAGCGTCTGCGGGGTGTAGCCGATGTAGGAGAACTCCAGGTTTGCGCCCTGAGGGGCGTTGAGAACGAACTGGCCGCTGGCGTTCGTCGTTGTGCCGTTCGCCGTGCCGGCCTGCTTCACGCTCACGCCGATGAGGGCTTCCCCCTTGGCGTCTTTCACAGTGCCGCTGATGCGCTGCTGTGCCCATGCGACGGTGGCTACCGTCAGGAGCAAGGCTAGCGTCAGCATGCGGCTGAATGTTTGTTGTACGTTTCGCATAATGTTTGATTTTGATAATGGTTATTTTTTTTTGTTTGTAGGTTTTCCTTACTGCGACAGTTCGCCTGCCGTGCGGTTGATGAAGTTCTTCAGGCGGTGGACGGGATTGAGCGTCTTGGCGGGATATTTCACCTTGCCTTCATAGTTGGCCAGGTAGTTGTTCACCGTCAGCCCGTCGATGTTCACGCCCGAGCCCTGCTCGATGTATACACCATAGACGCGCCCCGTCACGAAGCTCTCGCCCTTGCAGGGGCGCTTGTCGTAGACGCCGTTGGCGTAGGTGGTCTGACGGCGCAGGTTGATGGTGACGTTCTGCAGCGAGATGTCGCTCACTTTCTCAGGGGTGTCGCAGCCGATGAAGCATCCGTTCTCCGACGTCGCCTGGATGTTCGAGAATGTGATGCGGCTCACGGCTCCGCAGCGGCCCTCCGTCTGTCCCTTCGGGAATCGCCAGTTGGCATCCTTATGGTTGGCGTTGGCACGTGGGTAGCTCGTCACGTAGATAGGTTCTGCCTTGCCCCACCACACGTCGCTCCATAGCTGCAGGTCCATGATGATGTTCGAGAAGGTGACGTCCGTCACCGTACCCTCATCGCGGTTCTGGATGCCCAGCCCGCGGTTCGAGCCGGTGATGATGCAGTTGTCGACCATCACGTTGTAGATGTTGTCCATGTTCTCCGACCCAATCTTGATGGCACAGGAACGGCTGGCGAGCGTGCAGTTGGTCACCACGATGTCGTGGCAGGCGCCATACTCTGCCCATTCGCGGCGGTTCTTCAGGCAGATGCAGTCGTCGCCCGAGGTGATGTGGCAGTTCGAGATGCGCACGTTCTTGGAGTGGTCGAGGTCGATGCCGTCGCCGTTGCGTATCTTCAGGTTGTTCAGCAGGTTGATGCCGTCGATGTTCGCCACGTTGCAGCCTATGAGGTGCACCGTCCAGTAGGCACCCTCCATGATGGTCACGTCGCGCAGCAGGACGTTCTCGCAGCCTATCAGCGTCAGCACGTGGGGGCGGGGGTCTTCTACTCCTGTCTCCTCATTCCTCGCTTTTAGCTCCTTCAGCTCGTATGAGTCGCTGAGCTCCATGCCCATGAACTTGATGCCGTTGCCGTGGATGGTGCCACGACCCGTGATCGAGAGGTTGCGGGCGTCCTTGGCCCACAGCCACATCATGCCTTCGCCGCGGTTTTCCTTGAAGGCACTCAGCTGATAGAGGCTCTCGTCGGGGTTGCAGAGCAGCGTGGCTGTCGACTCCAGATGCAGCTCGACGTTCGACTTCAGCTCCACAGGGCCTGCCAGGAAGGTTCGCTGACGGGGCAGCAGCACGCGTCCGCCACCCTCCGCCGTGCACTTGTCGATGGCTTGCTGCAGCGCCTGTGCATCGTCGGTGACACCGTCGCCCTTGGCGCCAAAGTCCATCACGTCATACACATGCTGAGCACTCGCCGTGAGCGCGACAAGCAGTAACAAAAGTGTCCAAGTTTGTCTTTTCATCAGTTAGTATTGTTATAACAGGTGGCAAAGGTAATTCTTTTTTCTAAAAAGAACAAATATTTCTTGTATTTTTAACAAACTAAAGCCTTTGCTATCTCATGGATTTTTCGTAACTCTGCCGTCTGCTACGGCGAAGTTACTCCGTCTCGGCAAAAAAAAGAATATTTTCTTTTGTCTTGCGCTCGACTTTTCGTAACTTTGCAGCGTGAAACCATAACCAACAAACGATATGTCCAGAAAACTATTTCTCGCAACCATCGCCCTGCTGTCGATTATGCAGCCCGCAAAGGCGCAGCAGGACTCCGTCTTTATCTATTCGCCCAACGAGCGCCAAGGCCTGCATGCCGCCTTGCTCGACACTGCCGGATGGCAGCACGTGGGGCAGCTGTGCTCGAGCGACTACGGCCCCTGGGGAGCCGAGAAGCGCATGTACCATCCGTCGCTCTGCCGCGCCAGCGACGGTACGTGGCGGTTGGTGTTCCAGGTGAACGACCACTCGCCGCTCTTCGCTGCTGCCTATAGTGCCGACCTCGTCACGTGGCGACCGCAGGACTACCCCCGCGTCAGCACCCGGCAGTGTCTCGACCCCGTCGTACAGGCAGCCTCCAACGGCTTCAACATCTTCTACCACTCCGAGACGGGCACCCGACGGGTATTTGCCTCGACCGACTTCCGAGAGTTCTCCGAGGATATCGACATGCCGCTTTTCGACTCGCAGCTGTGGCGTCGCGAGGCAGCGATGGTCGACGGACGGCGCGTGGAAGGACAGCGCTTTGCCATCAGCAGGGCAGAAGCCGACCACCTGCGTGCCAGCTTCCGCGAGAAAGCACTCGACAGCCAGCGTTCCAGCGAGCGCATGCACGATGACAACCGTCGGCTGGCCTCGCTGCCGGCAGCGCTCACTGCCACCCTCAGCGTCGACTTCAACAGTCAGAAACCCATCAGCGACAAGCTCATCGGCATCTTCTTCGAGGATATCAGCTATGCTGCCGACGGCGGACTATACGCCGAGCTCGTGCAGAACCGCGACTTCGAGTATAGCTCGCGCGACCACCGAGGATGGAGCGCCACCACTGCCTGGCACTCACGTCGACAGATAGAGATTGCCACCGAGAATCCGCTGCATCCCAATAACCCGCACTACGCCCTGACAACGACTGGCGACACGCTGTGGAACGATGGCTGGGACGGCATTGCCGTCGAGGCAGGGAAGAAGTACGACTTCTCGATGTTCGTGCTGGCGGGCGGACAGAAGCAGGCGTTCGTCGTGCAGCTCATCGGCGAGAGCGGCAACGTGCTGGCCAGCAGCAAGCTGAAGACGAAAGGCACTGGGTGGCAGCAGTATCGCACGGTGCTGACGGCGAAAGCCACCGACGCGAAGAGCCGCCTGGCCATTATCCCGACGAAGGCTGCCCACGTCGGCATCGACATGGTCTCGCTGTTCCCACAGGAGACGTTCCGAGGACGGAAGAACGGACTGCGGAAGGACCTCGCCGAGACCATCGCTGCCCTGAAGCCGAAGTTCGTGCGCTTCCCGGGCGGATGCCTCACCCACGGGCAGGGCATCGACAATATCTACCACTGGCATCACACCATAGGGCCGCTCGAGGCACGCCGCCCAGACTTCAACATCTGGAACTACCACCAGACGCGCGGACTGGGATTCTTCGAGTATTTCCAGTTCTGTGAGGACATAGGGGCTGAGCCGCTGCCGGTGCTCGCGGCTGGCGTGCCTTGCCAGAACTCAGCCGCCAATGCCGATGGTGTGGCAGGACAGCAGGGAGGCATACCGCTCGACCAGATGCCTGCCTACATCGACGAGCTCTGTAACCTCATCGACTGGGCAAACGCCGACCCCGCCACTAATCCGTGGGCACGCATGCGTGCTGAGGCAGGCCACCCCGAACCCTTCAACCTGAAATACCTGGGCATCGGCAACGAGGACATCATCTCCACTACCTTCGAAGAGCGCTACCTCATGATCTGCCGCGCACTGCGACAGCGGCATCCCGAGATCAAGATATGTGGCACCGTGGGACCCTTCCACACGCCATCGGCCGACTACATCGAGGGATGGGACCTCACCCGACGCTACCCCGACCTGCAGTACATGACCGACGAGCACTACTATGAGTCGACAGGATGGTTCCTACACCATCGCGACTACTACGACGGCTATCCCCGCACGTCTGACTCACCCAAAGTGTACCTGGGCGAGTGGGCAGCAAGCACCAGCGTGAAGCGCCCCAATGTGGAGACGGCACTGGCAGAGGCGCTCTATCTTACTGACGTAGAGCGTAATGGCGACATCGTCGAGATGACCAGCTACGCACCGATGCTCTGCAAGGATGGTCACCATAACTGGGACCCTGACATGATTTACTTCTCCAACACCGACGTGCGCATCACGCCCGCCTACGAGGTGCAGCGGCTGTTCTCCGTCTACAGTGGCGACCGCTATGTAGCGTCGCGTCTCACGCTCGACCATCCCGACCTCCTCTACCGCGTGGGAGCCAGCGTCGTCGTCGACTCGAAGAGCGGAAAGCGCTACCTGAAGCTCGTCAACGCACTGCCGCGAAAGCTGCACATCGACCTCAAGGGCCTTCAGCTGCCTGCCACTGTCGACTGCGAGCAGTTCACGGGCAGCATCGACGACCAGCATGCACGCGCCGAAAAGATCACTGTCGACGACCCCACGACGCTACCCCCCTACACCATCCGCGTCATTCCGTTCTAGTTCTTTTCGAGGTACCTCGCACCTCGAAGAATCGCACCTCTAAAATATCCAAATAAATTTGGTATTTCCCTCGCTTATTCGTACCTTTGCACCGCAAAATAGAAAACGGACGATCATGAATCGAATATTGACAGCAGCAGTAGCACTACTGCTGACCCTGAACGCCAGCGCACAGCGCGACGACGAGATGCAGCGCATACGTAAGCTACACATGGCCCTGTCGGCCATCGAGGCATTGTATGTCGATACCGTCGATGCCGACAAGGTGACGGAGGATGCCATACGAGGCATGCTCGAGAAACTCGACCCCCACAGCAGCTACAGCACACCGAAGGAGACAAAGGAGATGACGGAGCCGCTGAACGGCTCGTTCGAAGGTATCGGCGTACAGTTCAACATGTCCGACGACACGTTGCTCGTCATACAGCCCGTCACCGGCGGCCCGTCGGAGAAGGTGGGCATCCTGGCGGGCGACCGCATCGTGGCTGTGGCCGACACGGCCATTGCTGGTGTGAAGATGTCGAAGGAGGAGATCATGCGCCGCCTGCGTGGCCCCAAGGGTACGGTGGCTCGCCTGAAGGTGGTGCGCCGAGGCATCAGCGACACACTGCTGTTCAACGTCGTACGCGACAAGATTCCTGTACACTCCATCGATGCAACCTACATGATACGTCCTGGCGTGGGCTACATCCGCATAGGCAGCTTCTCGGCGACGACCTATCAGGAGTTTATGGAGAGCATGGGACGGCTGCAGAAACAGGGCATGACCGACCTCGTGCTCGACCTACAGGGTAACGGCGGCGGCTACCTTCAGGCAGCAGCCGACCTCGCCGGCGAGTTCCTCGAGCAGGGCGACCTCATCGTCTACACGGAGGGACGCACCGTGCCACGACGCGACTATCGCGCCCCTGCCTACGGCTCCTTCCGCAAGGGTAGGGTGGTGGTGCTCGTCGACGAGTACTCGGCCTCAGCTGCCGAGATCGTCACCGGAGCCATCCAGGATCAGGATCGCGGACTGGTCGTCGGACGACGCACGTTTGGCAAGGGACTGGTGCAGCGTCCTATTGAGATGCCCGACGGCTCGATGATACGCCTCACCATTGCTCACTACTACACGCCCTCAGGGCGCTGCATACAGAAGCCTTACGAGAAAGGCAACAAGACGAACTACGCCCTCGACATGGTGAACCGCCTGAAGCATGGCGAGCTGACCAGCCAGGACAGCATTCACTTCGTCGACTCGCTGAAGTTCGAGACGCTGAAGGAACATCGCGCCGTATATGGCGGCGGAGGCATCATGCCCGACTATTTCGTGCCCCTCGACACGACCCATTATACCCGACTGCATCGCGAGCTCGCTGCCAAGAGCATCGTCATCCAGCAGAACCTGCGCTACGTCGATGCCCACCGCAAGGAACTGCAGAAAAAGTACAAGGACTTTGCCCAGTTCAAGCAGCAGTTCGAAGTGCCCCAGGAGCTGCTCGACGCCGTTCTCGCAGAAGGCGAGAAGCAGAAGGTGAAGCCCAAGGACGACGACGAGTGGCAGCGCACGAAGCCCACCCTGTCGCTGCAGCTGAAGGCACTCATCGCACGCGACCTCTGGGACATGAGCGAGTACTATTCTGTGATCAACGAGGACAGCGAGATTGTGAAGAAGGCCCTCGAGCTGTTGCAATAAGTCTGGCTGTGGCAATGCGATTGGTATTTTTTTATTCTGAAGGCCATGTTCGCTTGTGTTCCTAGCTCGTTACTTTGCAGTTGCAGGTATGCCGTGTTGCGGGGCTCAGTCAGCTGCTTACCTGATCAAAGTGCGTAACTTGCGCTACCAAAACAACTTGTTTTGGTCTTCAAAGTCGGCCACTTTGGTCAGCAAAGTCCGCCACTTTGCTCACCAAAACAACTTGTTTTGGTATCGCAAGTGGCTGTCGAGGCAGACCTCACTGCCCATCCGGCAAGCAGGAACAAAGCTTCTGAGGAGCCGAAAACAGCTGTCTGGCAGTCGAAAACCGACCGTGTAGGAGACGCAGCCGTGAGTGTAAGATGAATTTTTACCTACACTGCACTTAGTATCTTGAATTATAGGCGGTTAGGCGAAATAGTGTAAGATGACGGAAAAATGCAAAAATAATTTTTGTCACTGCGTCACCTTTATCTCTGCATCGAAGTTGTCAACTGCAGCCGTCACGTAAAGCTTGCGGCTGCTCCCCTCGTTGTTGGGTTCGGCAATGAGGATAATCTTATGCTCATGGGACAAAGCCTTCACCGTCAGCCATTGATAACTTATGACGAGCGTATCATTCTGGGTGGGTAGGTAAGAGTCTTCTTTGCCGTTCCCGTCATAATCATGCGTTCAGCAGGGCCAGCGCCTTGTCCTCGGCGGCTTCCATCTGCTCTCGCTCGCCGGGCCCTTTGTCGTTGAGGCCGCAGAGGTGGAGGATGCCGTGTATGATGACGCGGTGGAGCTCCTCGTCGTAGTCCTTGCCCAGCTGTTGGGCGTTGGAGCGTACGGTGTCGAGCGAGATGACGATGTCGCCGTTGATGGTGTCGCCCTCGTCGTAGTCGAAGGTGATGATGTCGGTGTAGTAGTCGTGGCTGAGGAACTCGCGGTTCACCTCTAGAATCTTCTCGTCGTCGCAGAAGAGGTATCCCACCTCTCCTACCTTCTTGCCGTAGGAGTCGGCCACGCGGCGTATCCAGGCCGTGGTGTCGCGACGGCGGATGCTTGGGAATCGTACGTTTTCGCTGCTATATGTAATCATATTTACAATTTACGGATTTTCGATTTTCTATTTGACAGACTTGCTGTTCTGCGGCTTTTCGATTTGCTGATTTGAAGGGAGGAAAGGGGTGACGTCGACGCCGAAGTGCTGCAGCTCGCGCACCATCGTCGAGGAGATGCTGGCGAGCTGTGGCTCGCTGTAGAGAAGTATCGTCTCCACGCCGCTCAGCTGGCGGTTGATGTCGGCTTGCTCGCGCTCGTATTCAAAGTCCTTCACTGAGCGCACGCCTTTTACGATGAAGCGTGCCTGCTCTGCTTTGGCGAAGTCGACGGCCAGGCCATAGTAGGGCTTCACCTCGATGGCTTCGATGTCGGCGTAGAGTGCTGCGATGGCGGCTACGCGCTCTTCGGCAGAGGGCAGCCCGGGCTTCTGCACGTGGTCGCCGACGACGCCGATGACCAGCCGGTCGAAGAGTGGCAGGGCGCGTCGCACGATGGAGTCGTGGCCCAGGGTGAAGGGATTGAAGCTTCCGACGAATATTCCTGTTTTCATAATGCTCCGTTTCTTTTGGTTCTCTCTCTTTGCTTTCCTTAGTTGTCGAACAGGCTGGGCTGCATGATGTTGCCGGTATAGGGATTGCGGCCGAAGTGGCGGTAGGCCAGCTCTGTGGCCATGCGTCCGCGAGGCGTGCGCTTGATGAAGCCCTCCATGATGAGGAACGGCTCGTAGACCTCCTCCACGGTGCCTGCGTCCTCGCCGATGGCTGTGGCGATGGTGGTGATGCCCACCGGCCCTCCCCGGAACTTGTCGATGATGGTGAGCAGGATCTTGTTGTCGATCTCGTCGAGGCCGTACTTGTCGATGTTCAGCGCTGTCAGTGCGATGCGCGAGATGCTGGTGTCGATGCCGCCGTTGCCCTTCACCTGTGCGAAGTCGCGTACGCGCCTCAGCAGGGAGTTGGCGATACGTGGCGTGCCACGCGAGCGCCCTGCTATCTCCATTGCGGCATCCTCGGTGATGGGCACTGCGAGCAGCTTGGCTGAGCGCTCGATGATGGTGCATAGCGTCTCAGGGTCGTAGTACTCCAGGTGCATGTTGATGCCGAAGCGCGCGCGCAGTGGTGCCGTCAGCAGTCCGCTGCGGGTGGTGGCACCGACGAGGGTGAAGGGGTTGAGGTCGATCTGTATGGAGCGTGCCGACGGTCCCTTGTCGATCATGATGTCGATGCGGTAGTCCTCCATCGCCGAGTATAGATACTCCTCTACGACGGGCGACAGGCGGTGTATCTCGTCGATGAAGAGCACGTCGCGCGGCTCGAGCGAGGTGAGTATGCCTGCCAGGTCGCCAGGCTTGTCGAGCACGGGTCCGCTGGTAATCTTGAAGCCTACGCCCAGTTCGTTGGCGATGATGTTCGATAGTGTTGTCTTTCCCAGTCCTGGAGGGCCGTGCAGGAGGGTATGGTCGAGAGGCTCGCCCCGATATTTGGCTGCTTCCACGAAGACGCGCAGGTTCTCCACCACCTTCTGCTGTCCGCTGAAGTCGTTGAAGGCCAGTGGTCGGAGGGCGTTCTCGAAGTCTTTCTCGCCAGTGCTGTTGGCGTAGCGCTCTTGGCGGATGTCGAAGTCGTTGTCCATATCTGTTTCTTAATTAGTAATGAGGAATGAGGAATGAGTAATTAGTAATTAGTAATTAGTAATTATGATTAGTTCGTAGGGCTCTGAGTGCGCGATGTTTGTTGGCATAATGCAGACGGGGGCTTGCCAAGTAATCATCATTTCTCATTCCTCATTTCTCATTCCTCATTTCTCATTCCTCATTCCTCATTCCTCATTCCTCATTTCTCATTCCTCATTAGCGCCAGTGCGTACATGCGCATCTGCTTGATCATGGCCAGCAGACCGTTGGAGCGGGTGGGGGAGAGGTGCTCGCGCAGCCCGATGCGGTCGATGAAGTAGAGGTTGGCGTCGAGGATGTCCTTTGGCGTCTGTCCGTCGAGCACGCGGATCAGTAGGGTGACGATGCCCTTGACGATCAGTGCGTCGCTCTCCGCCTGGAAGTGGATGCGCTCGCCGTCGTAGTCGGCCTGCAGCCATACACGGCTCTGGCAGCCTTCGATGAGGTTGCTCTCTGTCTTGTACTTCTCGTCGAGGGGTGGCTGGCTGCTGCCCATGTCGATGAGCAGCTGGTAGCGGTCCATCCAGTCGTCGAGTTCCTCGAACTCCTCGATGATCTCGTCTTGTCGCTCGTTGATTGTTGTCATTCTGAAACAAGTTTAAAAAGTTTGTCGCTGGGACGGACCTTTCCGTTGACGGGGATGGCGACGGGCTGTCCCTGCGGTGCCTCGCTGACGGGGTTGCCGTCGTTGTCGTGGATCTCCGTGGCTGTGAGGTACATCACGCCCGTCGTGGGGCCGGTGACGAGTAGCTTGTCGCCCAGCTTGAATGTGGTGGCTTCCACCTGAAACTCTCCCACGCCCAGGCGAGAGTAGTATTTCGTGGCTTTGCCGACGTAGACCTTGCGCTCAGTGGCGTTCGAGCCGTAGGTCTTGTTCCATTCG
Source organism: uncultured Prevotellaceae bacterium (assembly GCA_946539475.1). The sequence goes on from CAMNHM010000014.1 coordinate 25,156, forward strand.
CCCATCAGCTGTCCCTGGTAGTAGCCGTCCCAGAAGCCACGGTTGAAGACGCGTGCGAGCCGCTCGTCCCATTCGTCCTTGCGCTGCTCTGTGAACGTGCCGTCGAGGACGGCCTTGATGGCCTCCTTGTAGCATTTGACGACGGTGTAGACGTACTCTGGTCCGCGGGCTCGCCCCTCAATCTTGAACACCCTGACGCCCGCCTTCATCAGTCGGTCGATGAAGCGCACGGTCTTCAGGTCTTTGGGGCTCATGATGTATTTGTTGTCGATCTCCAGCTGGTGTCCCGTCTCGTTGTCGGTGACGGTATAGGAGCGTCGGCATATCTGGATACATTCGCCGCGGTTGGCTGAGCGGTTGGCAGCGTGGAGGCTCATGTAGCACTTGCCGCTGATGGCCATGCAGAGCGCTCCGTGGCAGAACATCTCTATGCGTACGAGCTCGCCGCTGGGTCCGCAGATGTGCTCGTCGACGATGTGGCGGTAGATCTCCTCCACCTGTTCGATGTTCAGCTCGCGCGCCAGCACGACGACGTCGGCGAACTGTGCATAGAATCGCAGTGCCTCGACGTTCGAGATGTTCAGCTGTGTAGAGAGGTGCACCTCGATGGGGGGGAGTGTTGAGGTTGACGTGGAGCGGCAGTATTGCATCACCGCCACGTCGCTGGCGATGACGGCGCTGATGCCGGCCTGGCGTGCTGCGTCGATGATTTGGTGCATCAGGGGGATGTCCTCACCATAGATGATGGTGTTGACGGTGAGGTAGCTCTTGATGCCGTGCTGTCGACACTGGCTGGCGATGTCGCGCAGGTCGTCGATGGTGAATGCCGATGCCGATCCTGCCCGCATGTTCAGCTTCTCTATTCCGAAATATACGGAGTCGGCACCTGCCTGTATGGCAGCTGCCAGCGACTCTCTGCTGCCCACGGGTGCCATGACCTCAAAGTCGTTCAAAGTAGCAATCATGGTGCAAAGGTACAAATAAGAGCGCGAAAAACCAAAGAAAACAGTCGTTTTTCTTTGCTTTATTCTTGCAGCTTCATCTCGAAGGGGCTCAGCGGCAGTCCTGCGGTGCTGTAGGCGTTAGGGTCGAGGGGATTGTCTTTCCAGGCGTAGCGCAGCGTCTTGGGCTGGGGCATGGGAGCCTTCACGATGACGGTGTTGCCCTCAGCCGTTGCCTCTACGTTCTGGAAACGCCCGTCGCTGCCTGCCAGCTCGAAGTACTTCAGGCTGGCGGGACGCATGGGCTGGTCGAGGGTCAGCGTCACCTTGCCCTCGCCCACCTTCGTCGATACTATCTGCGGGAAGAGCTCCACCTTATTATTATATACGAGTCGCTCCATGCAGAGGCCTACACGCTCGGCCACCTCCTTCTTCCTGAGCGGATGGATGTCGACAGTCTCGCCCAGGTCGATGTTCACCACCGACTCGGCATAGTTGTCGTCGCGGGCAACGGTGCGCTGTGCCTCCCTCACCTGAGCCCATCCGGAGTTCTGTGGCTGTTCGACAAATGCTTGATGGTTAGCCAGCTGTACGATGACAAACGGCAGCTGCGGTTGCTGGAAGAGTGTTCGCCAACCGCCCATCAGCTTACGCAGCATAGGGGCATAGTCGCGCGCATTCCCCGTGTTCGACTCACCCTGATACCAGACGACGCCGGCCAGCGTGTAAGGTGCCAGCGGGTGGAGCACGGCGTTGTAGAGCGTCGTAGGCAGGTTCTGCAGCGAGACGTCGCCGCTGGGGCAGCCAGGCATGGCGGCGCCGTCGTGCTGCTTCCATGTCTCGCTCAGCCGGATGATGTCCTTGGGCAGTGGGTTCAGGCTCTGGCGGTCGTCGCCAAAGGCCAGCAGATACTGCTTCTCGGGGATGAAGTGTACGGTGCCGTACTTGTTGATGAAGCGTACTGCGATGACGTTGTCGCCCTCGCGCAGCAGCCCCTCTGGGATGTCGTAGCGTCGGGGCGGATATTGGTAGTAGGTACGTCCCACCTGACGGCCGTTCACGTAGGTGATGTCAGCATCGAAGAGGGTGCCCAGCAGCAGTCGTGCTGCCTTCCCGGCATGCTCACGGTCGATGGTGACGTGCTGGCGTAGCCATGTCGTGCCGACTCCGCGCCATCCCCATTCGTACTGCCGGATGGTCCTCCAGTCGGAGTCGTCGTAGCTGAGCGACGTGTACTGGTATTCTCCTCCCGCCTTTTTCAGGCCGGGGTCGCGCTCGTCGAGCAGTTCGTTCCATCGGCGGTCGGCCAGCTGGTTGGCCTGTTGCTGGGCGCGTACGAAGTCGGGGTTGTCGTAGAGGCGCGTCTTCTCAACGAGCATCGGATAGTCGCTGCGCAGGGAGTCGGCCGACACCCATGCCTCGATGGGCGTTCCGCCCCAGCTGTTCACGATGATGCCCTGTGGCACGTTGCTCTTCTCGTACATCCGCTTGCCCAGGAAGTAGCCCAGGGCAGAGAAGAGCCAGGCGTTCTGCTTCGTCACGGGCTTCCAGTTGATGCTGGTGGGACGTATGTCGTCCTTGGGCGCGTGGGTGTCGGTTTCGTTCTGCACGCGGAAGAGGCGTATGAGCGGATTCTTGTAGGAGTCGATCTCGCTGACATACTGCGGATAGACACGCTCGATGGTCACGTCGACGTTCGACTGTCCGGAGCACAGCCATACGTCGCCTAGCAGCACGTCGCTGAGTTGAACGTCGTTGGCCTGCAGCAGGTAGGAACCCCCAGCCTTCATCTTCTTGCTCCAGGGCAGGCGCAGCAGCCATCGCCCGTTGGCGTCGGCCTGAGTCGTGGCGCTGCTGACGACCTTGGCTTTCGCCCCTTTCGCTTCGCTGAGGCTTACATGGATGCTCTCGCCGCTGTCGGCCCATCCCCAGATGGCGATGTCGGCGTTGCGCTGCAGCACCATTCCGTCTTGGAAAAGTTGCGGCAACCTTACTTTTGCTTCTGCCGTCGTAGCCAGCAGCAGACTGAGGAGAATGATGATTCTTGTCTTCATGATTGTAATTGTTGATGTTGCAAAAGTACGAAAAAACACCGATGAAACCTTTCAAAAATGCATCATAATCGCTAAATGAAACAAATCGCAATCTTTCTGCGACAAACAAAAAGGTGCCAACAGGGAAAAATAACTACCTTTGCGCAAAAATATCTAACCGCTTAACAATGTTTATACACAATGGCAACAAATGTAGCTAACACCGAAGCGAAGGGCTTCTACAAGCTCTCTTGGACACAGCGCATAGGATTTGGCGCTGGCGACCTGGCACAGAACCTCATCTACCAGACCATCTGCATGTACCTGCTGTTCTTCTACACCGATGTATATGTACTGGGTGGCGACGCTGCCAAGTCGGCAGGACTGGCAGGCACGATGTTCCTCGTCGTGCGCATCGTAGATGTGCTATGGGATCCCTTAGTAGGAACATTCGTCGACAAGCACAATCCCCGTCTGGGAAAATACCGCTCCTACCTCATCACGGGTGGTATACCCTTGACCATCCTCGCTATCCTCTGCTTCTGGGATGGCTTCAAGCCCTCCATACTCTATGCCTATGTCACCTATGTGGGCATGTCGATGCTCTACACGCTGATCAATGTGCCCTACGGTGCCCTGAACTCATCGCTGACGCGCGACACCAACGAAATCACGATCCTCACCAGCGTCCGCATGTTTATGGCTAACGTGGGCGGCCTTTGCGTGTCGGCTGGCGTGCCTATCCTCGTGGCCATTCTTGCCAGTAAGGACATTCCTTACGAGATGGCACTCTTCATGGGTCTGGGCTCGCTGCCCTCGTTCATCTTCATGCCCCTGGTGCCTGCCATCAAGCGTAAGGTGGGCAAGAAGAACATGTTCTACATCTTCCTCTCGGTGGCCATCGTTGGCATGGCCCTGCTCTACATCATCAGCAAGATGGGCACCGTGAAGGAGAATATCGTACTGGTCTACATCGCACAGTTCATCAAGTCGACGGGCGTTATCGTTGCCACGGGCTATATGTGGGCACTCATTCCCGAGGTCATCAGCTATGGCGAGTGGAAGACGGGGCGGCGCATATCCGGCATCGTCAATGCCCTGACAGGCATCTTCTTCAAGGCCGGTATGGCCCTCGGAGGTGTCATCCCTGGATGGGTGCTGGCATGGACGAGCTACAAGGCTTCCGAGCAGGCACAGACGTTGCCTAAGGACTCCAACGCCTGGTTCGTCACGATGCTGATCTTCGCCCTCGTCGGTCTGGCCCTGCTCATTTTCTGCTTCTCGCAGACGAAGGAGCGCGTGGTGATGGACGATGCCGAGACGAAGAACGTGAAGGTGAGCGACCTTTGGGAGGAGTTCCGTCGCAACCGTCCGCTGCGTGTCATTGCCCTCTTCTTCATCACTGCTTTCGCCATGATGTCGGTGGGTAATGCTGCCGGTGCCTACTTCATGAACGACCTCGAGCTGCAGGAGCCGATGGCCCAAGAGGGCATCCGCTGGCTCGTCTGCATCATTCCTGCCCTGCTGCTCCTGCTGGCCATGTGGATCATCTCCAAGTATGAGCTCTCTGACGAGAAGATCGACCAGATTAACAAAGAGATCGAAGAAAGAAACAAATAACTCCAAACTCTTAACTCCTTAACTCCAAAACTTATAACTTATAACTCATAATATGAAAGCAAGATATCTGTTCCCAGACGACTATATGGCCGATCCTGCGGCACATGTGTTCAACGGCAAGTTGTATGTTTATCCCTCACACGACAGAGAGGGCGGGGTGGCCTTCGACGACGATGGCGGACACTTCCAGATGCGTGACTATCATGTGCTGTCGTTTGACAATGTAGAGACCGATCCGGCCACCGACCACGGCGTCGTGCTCGACGTCGACCAGGTGCCCTGGGCCGAGAAGCAGATGTGGGACAGCGACGTCGTGGAGAAGAACGGCAAGTACTACCTCGTCTTCTCTGCCAAGGACTATAACGGCGAGTTCCACCTCGGCGTGGCAATCGCCGACAGGCCCGAGGGCCCCTTCGTAGCCCAGGAGCATCCCATCCGTGGCGCCTATAGCATCGACCCCTGTGTGTTTAAGGACGACGACGGCCAGGTGTACTGCTACTACGGCGGACTATGGGGCGGACAGCTGCAGTGGCACGTGCCCCTGAAGGCTCCCTATGCGCCCGTAATGCTGCCCGACACCGAGGCTGCCCCTGCAGGACATATCGACATCGGGCATGCCTCCGACAAGAAGACCGAGCTTTGGGCACCTGCCGAGGCTCCTGCCCTGCCCAGCTTCGTAGCCCGCATGAGCGACGATGTGCTGCAGTTCACGGAGGCTCCGCGTCAAGTGGTCATCATCGACAAAGACGGCAACCCCCTGCGTGCCGACGACCCGCACCGCTTCTTCGAGGCATCGTGGATGCACAAGTACAAGGGTAAGTACTACTTCAGCTACTCCACCGGCGATAGCCACTACCTCTGCTATGCCGTGGGCGACAATCCCTACGGACCGTTCACCTACCAGGGCGTCATCCTGGAGCCCGTCGTAGGATGGACCACCCACCACTGCATCGTCGAGTACAAGGGTCAGTGGTACCTGCTCTTCCACGACTGTGTGCCCTCGAACGATGTTACCCATCTGCGTTCATTGAAGGTGCAGCGCCTCTATTACCGTGAGGATGGCACCATCGAACCCGTTGTGAATGAGTAATCGCGACATCATAGAACGATACTACCGTCAGCACCGCGACGAGCTGCTCGCCTACGTGAGCAGCCGTCTCGGTGTGCAGGCCGAGGCTGAGGATCTGGTGCACGACGTTTTCCTGCGCCTGCTCTCCGACAGCCACCGGCTTTTGTCGGCTGTGACGCTGCCTGCCTTTGTCTATACAATGGCCCGCAATCTCATTGCCGACCACTACCGTCACCGTCGCTGCCAGCAGGAATATGCCTTCCTGATGCAGGGGCTGGGTAACGAAAAAACATCGATGGAATCGGCCATTTTTGCATCCGATGCCCTCCGCTGCATGGAGCAGGGGCTGAGTCGGCTGCCTTCTCAGACGGCCGAGATCTATCGGCTCCATATCTACGATGGCATGCAGGTCTCGGAGATCTCCCAACAGCTGCAGCAGGACTATAAGGCTGTCGAGTATCGATTGGGGCAGGCACGCCGTCTGGTGCGACGTCTATTGAAGCATCAGTTGGCCTAGCCTCGCTGGGAAAGAACGTATCTCTCGAACCTTCTGAACGTATCACTCGGGCCTTCTGAACGTATCTCTCGGGCCTTCTGAACGTATCTCTCGGGCCTTCTGAACGTATCTCTCTGGCTTCCTTACATACTCTATAATGCAAGGGGGCAGCCGGATGAGGACAACCGCCTTCGACCATGTTTTTTTGCCTCCTGATGCAAAAAAACGGGAAAAAGTATGCATTTCGTCGATTTTTGTATTATCTTTGTCTCCGATTTGGCATACACCGCCCTACAAATAGCAGACTATTACCGTTAAATTGTTTACTAACTTATTCACTATCAGCATTATGAGGAAAAGTTTACTACTCTTTGCAGCCATGTTGATGAGCGTTGTGACAATGGCACAGACGTTCACGGCAACATGGACAAAGCCTGTACCGGCAGCTGTGGACCAGTATGAGTACTCCACCTTTGCTGCCGACAATCAGGGCGACACCATCGCCTACTACCTCTACAACGTGGGTGCAGCAGCCTTTTTCACCGAGGGCAATGCCTGGGGGACCCAGGCAAGTATCGGCGACAAAGGTCTGAAGGTGGCCGTCTCGAAGTACACCATCGACGACGTGTGGGACGAGAAGACGGTGTTTATCAACGACTACTCACTGGCAAAGAACAGCTGGAAACAGCTTTTCATCGACAGCGAGACGCAGGCCTATGTGGACCACAACAACCAGGCCAACTACTTCTGGGAGATCGTGCCACAGGGTAACAAGAACTATCGCCTGAAAGGCGCTGACGCCAATCCCGACTACAACTCCTGGAACGGAGAGATGTGGTTCGGCATGGCTTCTGAGCCTGATCCCGCCACAGCCATCAGCCCTCGCATCGACCTGGCAGCAGATCCCACGGCCAGCGTCGACTGGCAGTTCATCACCGAGGCTGCCTACGACGAGTATCAGGAGAAGGTGGCACCCTATCTGGCTGCCATGAACCTGAAGGAAAAGATTGAATGGGCCATGGCCCAGGGGGTGAAAGCCGCTGACCTGGCCGAGTGCTTTGCTGTGTATAATAACACCAACAGCACCGTCGAGCAGCTCAATGCCGCTGCCGACGTGGCCTACAAGAAGGGCCGCTTCGCAGAGATTGCTCCTTACTTCGAGCATATCGTTCAGGGCGAGAAGAACGATGTCTCGGGCGTCATCACCAACAATGACTTCAGCGACGGCACCGTCAACGGATGGGACATCACCT
>CAMNHM010000015.1 GCA_946539475.1 uncultured Prevotellaceae bacterium
AGGCCTTCAACGGTTGCAGCAGCCTCACGCAGGTCACCGTCAACAGCAGCGTGCCAGGCCACATCAATGGCGATCCCTTCCCCACCCGGGCCGACATCTCCCTCACCGTGCCGGCTCACGCTGCCGCCACATATCAAGCTACCAACTACTGGAAGGAGTTCAAGAACTTCCAGGAGCAGGAGCCTAACTGGACAGGAGAGTTCACCGATGCCAACGGCGATATCTATCAGTATGAGACGGGCTACTACGCACAGCTGAAGCACCACGCTGCCAGCAGCAGTCGCACGACGTTCACCGTCCTGTCACAGGTCACCGTCGACGGCACGGCCTATCCCGTCAGGTCTATCAGGGAGAATGCCATCAATGCCTCCTATCTGACCACCCTCACCATCCCTGCCAGCATCACTGCTGTGAAGAGGGATGCCTTTAGCTGCCAGCCAACTGCCGACGGCATGACGCTGAAGACCATCATCATGCAAGGCAGCGTGCCTCCGACGGCAGAGGGATTCATGTCGTGGGAAACCAGCCTAGCGAATCCTGATCTGGAGTTCACTCCGCTGAGCCTCAAGGATATCACGCTCAAGGTGCCTGCAGGCGCGAAGACAGCCTACGAGGCTGACAACGTCTGGAAGAAGTTCACCATAGAAGAACTCACTCCCGGCGACGGCAACGCCAACGGCGACGACATCATCGACATCAACGACGTGCTTGCCATCGTCGACTATATCCTCGGCAAGACCGTCGAAGGCTTCGACCGCGCAGCAGCCGACATCACGGGCGACGGCGAGGTAACCATCGCCGATGCCACCGCCGTGCTGGCCATCATCCTACGGCAGTAACGCAAAACAAAAGTATGTTCGAGGAAGAGATCAGCCGATTCGAGCGCCTACGACAGGAATACTAGAAGAAGGTTGCCGACAAGATGGGACGCAGGCAGTGGACAGAGTACAACGAGATACTGTTCTCTGTCCACTCCTGCGCCCCTGTCAATGCGCCTTGTGGAGACAAGTGGGCAAGTTCCCTTGCTATTATTCGTCAAAAGAGACAAGCCCCCTTGCTATTGCATACATTCCGGTGCATACTTATGCCAACACAAAAACTTGCAGAACCACAATTATCAGTCTATCGACAATCCTTAAACCCCGTCCACTCGTCCTGCGCAGTGCTGAGGCATGCCCCCTCCCGATGCCCTTCCCTCTTAGACATTAACCCCCTTATAGGGGGTATATGTCATAGAGGGGGGCATCCCCTCCCCCATCCATCAAAGCCCATTCCCATAGATATCGTCAGCCTTATTGTTCCCGCCTTGAAAGTATAGTAGTTACCACCTGCAAGTATAGTAGTTAGTTATCGCAATTATAGTAGTTACCACCCGCAAGTATGATAGTTAGCAAGTGAAAGTAATATCAAAAAAAAGATTCAAGTATCGCATTCGCAAGAAAACATCCGTCCTTTCGTCCATCCGTCCTTTCGTCCATTCGTCTTAAACCCATCCATGCGTCATTTCTTTCTAAAAACAGGGCCTCGCCGTTGTCAATTCTGAGCAAATGGTTGTCTATTTTAGTCAAACTGCCTGTTTTACAACAAAAAGACGAAAAAAAGTTCGCAAATTCTTTGGAAATTCCAAAAGAATATCGTAACTTTGCAGCGAAAATGCTTTGTACCCTCGACAAGGGGCAACTCAATATAGAGACACATAAAAAGAAGTAATAACAACAAAAACAGTTTTAATATGAGAAAAGCATTACTATTAACTGCACTACTGGCAGGTAGCCTGCTGGGTGCTAATGCGCAGGAAGCTACAGCTGATCACCTGACAGCTCTTCTGAAGCCGGGCAATGCCGTTTTGGGAATCCAGCTGAAAAACGCTGAAGCCTACACCGCATTCCAGATGGACATCACGCTGCCCGAAGGAATGACGCTCAACGTCGCTGAAGGTGCGGATGCTTCTTCGGCTGTCACTCTACAGCGTCAAGATGCAGACGGTACGCAGCAGGTCCACGCAAACCTCAAAGACGGTGTCTTAAAGGTGGCTGCATTCTCCTACAAGGATGACAATGGAACCCTCAAGGGTAACCAGAGCTTTACAGGCGAAAAGGGCGATATGCTACTCATCAATGTGAATGTGGCAGAAGGCTGCGTCGCTTCTGATGTCAACGTCAGCAATGTTGAGTTTGTCAAGACTGACGGACTTGTTGCAAAAAATGATCTTGGTGTAACGGCTAAGGGTAAGCTGGGAGACATTAATGGAAATAATGAGGTAACTACAGATGATGCCGTTATGGCCATTCGTCATTTCCTCAACAAAACGACTCTTACTCCAGAGCAAGTAGAAACAGGCGATGTGACTGGTGACCTTGTTGTTACTACTGATGACGCTGTAAATATAATAAAAGTATTCCTTAACAAGTATTAATTTCAAATTAAATATGAAAAAGTTATTTTTTACATTCGTGCTTAGTGCCATCTTTGGTGGTGCATTCGCACAAACTGTTTCGGTTTCTGATATAGAAATTAAGGCAGGAGAGACAGCTGCATTTACGTTTGTAGTAAATGTAGGTGATAATGAATTTACTGGAATAGAATGCGCAAAATGGAATCTGCCTGAAGGTTTGACTATTTCTAGTACAGCAGTTGCCGAAGGTTGGGATAAAGAAGCCATTAACGATACTGGTGATAATGCAGACGGATCTCACAAGTTTGCTTTTACGTCTACAAAAGATGTGGCTATTCCTCAAAATCAAGACATTGCACTTGGTTCCATTGAAGTGAAAGCTAATAGTGACCTCGCCTCAGGAACAGTTCTGACGGTTACAATACCCGCTGGAGAAATAAAATTTGTTCCTGGAAGCATTCCCTTTGATCAAGAGGTATCTTTCAATGTTACAGTTAGAGACTATGTCACACTGGATGAAAATTCAGTGGCAGCTCCGAAAGCGGTTGCTTCCCCAACCAATGTAAAGGTGATACGTACCATCAAAGGTGGAGAATGGAGTACCATCTGTCTTCCTTTCGAGATGACAGCTAATGAAGTTAAAGCTAAATTTGGTAATAATTGTAAATTAGCATCGATTAATGGCTATAACGTTGAAAAGGAAGGTGAGGAAATTGTAGGATTAGAAGTCATCTTCAAGAATGTAACAGGAAAACTTGTGAAGAACCGTCCATATATCTTATACGTTGAGGAGGATATCAATGACTTCGAAATTGAAAACAAGACCATTGATCCTAAAGAAACGACATATACTCCAGTAAATGAAGATGAAGACGATCTTCCTACTTCAATGACTGGATGTATGAAAGCGGGCACTTTGGTTCCGGCAAAAAGCTTATTCCTCAGTGGCAACCAGTTCTGGTACTCAACAGGTAAGACCAAGATGAAGGCTTTCAGAGCTTATTTCACCTTCGAAGAAAATCTCTCATCCGTAGCAAGTTCTCGCATCAAATTCACTCTTTCCGACGGCGACACCCAGACCGAGATTCAGATTCCTGAGCTGATGCCTAATGATGGTGAGTACTATGACCTGAAAGGTCAGCGTGTGGAGACTCCTTCTAAGGGTATCTACATCAAGGATGGCAAGAAGGTCGTGGTTAAGTAAATGGGAGTTATTAACTTAAACTTTTGAATACGATTATGAAAAAGAATTATATAGCTCCTAGCATGGAGATGACAAGCATCGAGCTTCAGCAGATGGTAGCTGCAAGTAATGGAGTATATTCTGGTAACGGCATCACTTATGGTGGCGTAGACGAAGATGGCTTAAAGGATCCCTCTTCCCGCCGCGGCGGCAGCGTCTGGGACGACGACGAAGACGACTGGGATTAATAGTCGACAGCAATAGTGCCGGCGCGCATCAAGCGCGCAAGCCTAGCAACGACATAACAAGCGATGAGAAGGGCTCCCCCGCACGCAATGGCGTGGGGAGTCCTTCACTGCTTTTCAGCGCATCATCGCCCGCCGCCAGCCCATCCCCCTCCCCACCTCTCACACAACAAGCGCCCGCCAAATTTCCCCACAATTTATTTGGAGGTTTGAAAAATTAATCGTAACTTTGTCTCCAAATATCTAAATAGTTTAATTATGAATGCCGTTTCACTAAACAATCTGTGGGCGTATCTACAAGGGTTGACACTTACTGCTAGCAATAAGAAATGGCTGGCTGACCACCTCAACGAATCTGCTATGACTGATCATTTGCAGAATGAAGAGGTATCGGGCTATCCGAGAAAACGCGAAGACATATTGGCAGAAGCAGCCAAAAAACGCCTTGAGAAGGAAAAAGAACTCTGGTCGGAAGTACATGGAAAGAAAAGCAATTTCGGTTTTTCGCAAGAGATGCTCGACATCGTTAGTAATGTCAAGCCCATGCCCGCAGACATAGACATTGAGAAGATTAAATACGACTACATCATGAAAAAATACGGATGATGCGCATATTCCTTGATACAAATATTCTGATCGACTTCCTTGCGAAACGCAGCGAGTTCTTTATTCCTGCATGGGGTGTTGTTAGCCGAAGCAGGCAAGGAGACATAATTCTTGTCTCAGCATTGTCTTTTGCCACGGCCAGCTATATCCTGGAAAATCATCACAAAATGTCACAGGAGGCCATTAAGACACTTTTTGACAACTTCAAAGATAAGTGTTCCATCACACCTGTCGACTCAGTTACGGTTCAAGAGTCTGTTGCTTCTTGCTTTATAGACTTTGAGGATGCAATGCAATACTATTCAGCTCTACGCGAGAATGCCGACCTTATCATTACGCGCAACAAAAGCGATTTTGAGGCTTCCACGATTCCAATCTACGAGCCACAAGAGTTTCTCGACTTGCTGACAAAAGGTAATCAGACAAACTAAGTAACAATCTACCTGCATAGACATTGAACCGTTTACCATGGGCAGCACAGAACAATTTCTGTGCGGAACGGTTGAAAGAAGACAACTCTAACAGCTTTAACAACTTCAATTATTTGCCGAGGATACTAGCTTCCTGCCGGGAAGGAAGTAGTTCTTGTTGTCGCTGTTGTCTTCATAATAATAAAAGAAAAACACGTTTTCCTTTGGTTTTTCGCTCGCTTATTCATAACTTTGCAAGCAAGATAGAGAACAAAAACAATACAGCGATGACAGGAAAGATTATACTTACGCTGCTACTGACAGCGATGCAGCTGACACTGTCGGCACAGCCGATGGGCGGCCGACGAGTGAACCAGGACAGCCTGCGAGCCGCCACCCTGGACGACTACGAGCAGATGAAACGACAGATCGGCGTGACGACGACACGCCCACGACGCGACGGCAAAGCCTCCGACCCTTCGCTGCGCCCTAACTACGACGAGCTGAAGGCCAACCCCTTCCCCTTCTACCCCGACCCGCTGACGACGTTCGACGGACAACGGGTGAAGAACGCGCGGATGTGGCAGAAGGTGCGCCGCCCGGAGCTTCTCGACTTCTTCGACCAGTATGTCGTGAAGAGCGACAACCGACGGGAAAAGAGACATCTTATAAAACTTAGGACAACTGGCTGCGCATAGGAGAGCACAAAAAAGTTGTCCTTAGTTGTTCTTGTTGTCTTCTTTATACAATGCTCACCCTCACCGCAAAAATCTCTTAATTAGAAAGCAAATCTGCTAAAAAACACAAATTAGCGCACGATTTACTCTTGGAACAAACAGACGGTTTCATCCTTTTTAGTAACTTTGCAAATAGAGTGTTTCCTTAATCGTACAGATGCTCAATGAGAAAAACCTCTATCAAACATTACGCCCTGAGGACGGCAGTTGCCGTCGTGCTGGGGATGCTGACGACGGTCGGAGCCATGCTGACAGCTGCGGGTGCCAGCGCCGCAGAGCCCGTCGACTACGTGTCGACGCTCGTGGGCACGCTGTCGAAGCACTCGCTGTCGACGGGCAACACCTACCCCGCCATCGCCCTGCCCTGGGGCATGAACTTCTGGACGCCCCAGACGGGACGCATGGGCAACGGCTGGCAGTATGTCTACAGCGACGACAAAATCCGTGCACTGAAGCTGACGCACCAGCCCTCGCCGTGGATCAACGACTACGGTCAGCTGGCGCTGATGGCCACGACGGGAGCCCCCGTGTTCGACGAGGACCGTCGTGCGTCGTGGTTCTCGCATAAGGCAGAGACAGCCACACCATATTATTATCGCGTGTACCTGGCCGACTGGGATGTCGTGGCCGAGCTGTCGCCGACGGAGCGTGCAGCCCTCGTGCGGTTCACGTTTCCAGAGACGCATCAGGCAAACATCATCGTCGATGCCCTCGACGGCGGCTCCCGGGTGACGGTCGACAGCGTCCACAGGCGTATCACCGGCTATTCGGTGAAGAACAGCGGTGGTGTGCCAGAGGGCTTCCGCTGCTATTTCGTGATGGAGACAGACCACGACTTCAGCATCAGCCAACGTCGCGAGGGCGACCATCAGGGGGCCGTCGTGACGATGTCGACGCGTCGCGGCGAGCAGGTGGTGGTGCGCGTGGCATCGTCGTTCGTCAGCGAGGAGCAGGCATGGCGCAATCTCGAGGAGCTGCAGGGGCGCTCGCTGGAGCAGCTCTGCCAGGACGGGCGGCAGCGGTGGAACGATGTGCTGGGGCGCGTCGAGGTGGAAGACGGCAACGTCGACCACCTGCGTACGTTCTACAGCTGCCTGTATCGCTCGCTGCTCTTCCCGCGGATGTTCTACGAGCTGGACGCCCAGGGCCAGCCCATCCACTACAGCCCGCATACGGGTGAGACCTGCCGAGGCTACTACTTCACCGACACCGGCTTCTGGGATACCTTCCGCGCCCTCTTCCCCCTGCTCAACCTGCTCTATCCGGAGATGAACCGCAAGATGCAGGAGGGTCTGGCTAACTGCTATCGCGAGAGTGGCTTCCTGCCCGAATGGGCAAGCCCCGGCCATCGCAACTGCATGGTGGGCAACAACTCGGCATCGGTCGTCGCTGACGCATGGCTGAAGCTGAACAGCCGACAATCGGCCAGACGGGCATCCTCGCCAACGGCCGCCTACGACATCGAGACCCTCTGGCAGGCTGTCACCCACGGTGCCAATGCCGTCCATCCCAGGGTGGCGTCGACAGGCCGCCTGGGCTACGACTACTATAACCGCCTGGGCTACGTGCCCTACGACGTGGGCATCAACGAGAGCGTCGCCCGCACGCTGGAGTATGCCTACGACGACTGGTGCATCTACCAGCTGGGACGGGCGCTGGGCAAGAGCGAGGACGAGCTACAGCCCTACCGCCAGCGGGCGATGAACTATCGCAACGTCTTCGACGCTGAGAGCCGCCTGATGCACGGTCGCAACCTCGACGGCACGTTCCAGGAGCCGTTCTCGCCGCTGAAGTGGGGCGATGCCTTCACCGAGGGCAACGCCTGGCACTACACGTGGTCGGTGTTCCACGATCCTGCCGGCCTCATCCGTCTGATGGGCGGTCGCGAGGCATTCACCGAGATGCTCGACTCGGTGTTCAGCGTCCCGCCGCTGTTCGACGAGAGCTACTATGGCGGTGTCATCCACGAGATCCGCGAGATGCAGATCATGAACATGGGCAACTATGCCCACGGCAACCAGCCCATCCAGCACATGATCTACCTCTACAACTACGCCGCTGAGCCCTGGAAGGCGCAATACTGGGTGCGCGAGGCGATGGACCGCCTCTACAGCGCGCAGCCCGACGGCTACTGTGGCGACGAGGACAACGGGCAGACGTCGGCGTGGTATGTGTTCTCGGCACTGGGCTTCTATCCCGTCTGCCCGGGCAGCGGACAGTATGTGCTGGGCACGCCATACCTCGACCGTGTGACCCTCCATCTGGAGGACGGCCGCCGGCTGGTCATCAATGCCCACGACAACAGCCGCGAGAACCGCTATATCGGAGCCATGACCGTCAACGGCAAGGCCTACGACCGTAACTACCTGGAGCACGACATGCTGATGGAGGGCGGCGAGATCAGCTTCCAGATGCAGTCGCAGCCCAACCGCCAGCGGGGCATCAGCCAGCAGGCAGCCCCCTACTCTTTCTCGACGAGCGGCGAGCGGTGAAGGCCAAGGCAAGAGCGATAGCGAAACACGAACGAACCGATATGACTGAAAAGAAAGCAACCGTCAGGCTGACAGATGTCAGCATAGGATACAAGACCCGGCAAGGGGTGCGCACGGTGGCCTCGGCCATCAGTGCCAGCATCCGTCAGGGCGAGCTGACCTGCCTGCTGGGCAGGAACGGCGTGGGGAAGTCGACGCTGCTGCGCACGCTGTCGGGCTTCCAGCCGAAGCTGGGTGGCGACATTGCCATCGAGGGCCGCCGACTGGAGGACTATACCGACCGCGAGCTGGCACAGCAGCTGGGGGTGGTGCTCACGGAGCGTCCCGACGTGCAGCAGATGACCGTCTGGGATCTCGTTGCCCTGGGACGGTCGCCCTACACCGGCTTCTGGGGACGCCTGCACGACGACGACGAGGAAGCCGTCAGCGAAGCCATCCGCCAGGTAGGCATCGAGGCGCTGTCGCAGCGACAGGTGACGACGCTCAGCGACGGCGAGCGCCAGAAGGTGATGATTGCGAAGGCACTGGCTCAGCAGACGCCCATCATCTATCTCGACGAGCCGACAGCCTTCCTCGACTATCCCAGCAAGGTGGAGACGCTGCTGCTGCTGAAGCGCATCAGCCGTGAGGCGCTGAAGACCATCTTCCTCTCCACCCACGACCTGGAGCTCGCCCTGCAGGTAGCCGACTGCATCTGGCTGATGACCGACGAGGCGCTGACCATCGGCACGCCGCGAGAGTTGGCCGACGCTGGCGTGCTGAGCCGCTTCATCGAGAGTAGCGGCGGGGTTTCATTCGACGTCGAGAGCATGAGAATCGTATTAGTTGAGAGATGAGGGTTGAGAGTTGAGAGATGAGAGTTGAGAGACGAGGGTTGAGAGATGAGAGTTGAGAGATGAGAGATGAGAGTTGAGAGATGAGAGGTATTATCTATAGCATTTTGGGGCTTTTATTCGCGCTGACGGCTAGCGGACAGCAGCTGACGACGATGCCTGCCTTTCTGAAGGCGGGCGACACTATCGCGGTCATCTCGCCGTGCAGCTCGCCGGATGAAAAGACGGTGGCTCGCGGGTGCGCCATCCTGCGAGAGTGGGGCTTCGTACCTGTGGTCGGACGACATGCCCTGGACGAATACCACGGCTTTGCCGGCACTGCCGACGACCGCGCCAGCGACCTGCTCTGGGCCTTGCGCGACTCCACGGTCAGCGCCATCATGTGCAGCCGTGGCGGCGACGGTGCCGTGCAGCTGCTGATGCGTGTCCCGCTCGACGAGTTCCGACAGCATCCGAAGTGGCTCATCGGCTTCAGCGACGTCACCGCCCTCCACAGCGCCGAGGTGCAGGCGGGCGTGATGAGCATCCACGGGTCGATGTGCCATGCCATTGCTGCCCAGGAGGGTACTGACAGCGTGAGCGTCATGCTGCGCCGGCTGTTGCTTGGCCATCTGCCTACCTATCAGGTGGAGCCCCACGAGCTGAACCAGGCAGGCACGGCTGAGGGAATGCTCGTTGGCGGCAACATGTCGGTGTTCTGCGGACTGGCAGGCTCCGACTATGACTTCCTGAACCAGCAAGACCTGATCCTCTTCATCGAGGACACCGACGAGGAGATGACCAAGGTCGACCGCATGCTCCACCTGCTGGAGATCAGGGGCGTGCTAGACCGAGTGAAGGGCATCATCGTTGGCCACTTCACCGGCTACAAACGCGAGAAGAACGGCTTCGCCACGATGGAACACATGCTCCACGAGTATCTGCAGCACTATCCGTTCCCCGTCAGCTATGGCTTTCCCGTAGGACATAAGCGTCCCAACCTCCCGCTGATAGAAGGAGCTCGCGTGCGCCTGACGGTCGGCAGCAGCGGCACCCGGCTGGAGTACCTTTAGTGTAACTGCTCAATCATGTAAAAAAGAAACTAATGAGCACTAATGAAGATAAATTATTGTCTATGCGCGTTTCCAGCCATTCACACTATTCACACGGCAAAAGACATATTTTCCATAATTTGTGCTCATTTGTTTCCATAAAGCGTCAACGACTGAATTGTTACCCTTTTGTGAGGGACGGATTAACCTTCCTTAACGCTTCGATGTGCAAGATTTGGGCTGTACACCCATTTATGAGAGAAAACAACCCAAACAAAATGAAAACGATGAAACAAAACTTTTTGAGATGGATGCCAGTGGCCCTGAGCCTGCTGGCAGTGAGCTGCTCGGTCGACGACGGCATTGAAGACAGTGGGATTCCTAACGGCGCCTACAACGGCCTGGCAGACGAATACATCACGCCCCTCCGGCCATCGGCAGGCGGCAAGTTCGACAGCAACGACGACAACCCCTTTGTGATCACCGCCGACGAGCCTACGAGCACCTTCTCCGTAGATGCCGACGGCGCATCCTACGCCATCATGCGCCGCTACATGAGCGACAGCTACTGGCAACTCGATCCGAAGAGCGTGCGCATCGAGGAGTTCCTCAACTACTTCACCTACGACTATGCCCAGCCTGCCGACGACAATGCCATCGCCATCAACGCCGAGGTGGGCGAGTGTCCGTGGAACGACAGCCATCGCCTGCTGCGTCTGGGCATCAAGGGCAAGGAGCTAAAGGCCGACGAGGTGCCCCTGGCCAACTACGTCTTTCTGATCGACGTCAGCGGCTCGATGGAGGGCGCCGACCGCCTGGAGCTGCTGAAGTCAGGGCTCACGGAGCTGCTCGCCCATCTGCAGAAGGACGACCGCATCTCGATCATCACCTACGCCGGCGAGGTGCGGAAACTGCTGGAGTCGACACCCGTCAGCGAGGCCCCAAAGATTCGCAAAGCCATCCAGCAGCTGTCGGCCAGCGGCTACACCCCCGGCGCTGCAGCAATGGTGATGGCCTATGAGGAAGCCCTCACGAACTTCGACCCGAAGAAGAACAATCGCATCATCATGGGCACCGACGGCGACTTCAACGTCGGCGTCACCAGCACGGAAGCCCTCGTGGAGATGGTCGAGAGCTATGCCGAGAAAGGCATCTACCTGACCTGTCTGGGCTTTGGCATGGGCAACCTGAACGACGCCATGATGGAGCAGATCAGCAATCACGGCAACGGCACCTACCACTACATCGACAGCGAGGAGGAGATGATGAAGGTCTTCGTGCACGAGCGTGAGCGCTTCGTCAGCGTCGCCAACGACGTGAAGTGCCAGCTGACGTTCAACCCCGACGTCATCGACAGCTATCGCCTCATCGGCTACGAGAACCGCCTGCTGAAGAACGAGGACTTTGCCGACGACAAGAAGGACGCCGCCGAGATAGGCGCCGGCCAGACCATCACCGCCCTCTACGAGCTGGTGCCTGCTGCCGACAGCAATGCCGACGAGACGCTTGCCACCTTCGACTGCCGCTACAAGACGTCGCTCGGCGCGGAGAGCATCCCCCTGCAGCGGGTGGTGAGCGCCGGCGAGCTGTACACCAAGCAGGGACGCTCGCAGGACTTCTCGCTGGCTGCCGGCATTGCCGCCTACGGCATGCTGCTGCGCGAGTCGCCATACAAGGGCGACGCCACCTACGAGATGGCCCTGAAGCTGGTTAACGAAAGCCTCGGCTACGACCCTCACGGCTATCGCGCCCGTCTGCTCAAGCTGATAGAAAAAGCTGCCGTCAGGGAGAAATAGCTGCCGCTATCCTTTGCCGTTTGAAAGAATTGTCGTACCTTTGCATCTGGAAATGCAAGGTACGACAATTACTTTAATGCGCAAGGCAACGGCTACATTCTGCACAGCAATGCTCATCGCGATGGTGCTCACGACAGCCTGCCGCCGACACAGCGACGGCAAGCCGACGAATGCCGTCTACTACTGGCGGACGACGCTGACGCTCAGCGCCAAGGAGCGGGCGTTCCTGGAGCAACACCAGATAGAGAAGATGTACTGCCGCTACTTCGACGTCGTCATCGACGACCCGGCAGACGGGCCCCACCCCAATGCCACGCTGACCTTCGCCGACAGCCTGCCGGCAGGTCTGGAGATCGTCCCTACGGTCTACATCACCGAAGACTGCATGCACCAGCGACACGAGGGGCTGGCCGAGAAGCTCGTAGGCCGCATCGTGCAGATGAACCGCACGAACGGCATCGAGGGCGTCGGCGAGCTGCAGCTGGACTGCGACTATACGTCGCGCAGCCGCCACACATACTACGACTTCCTCAGCGAGGTGCGACGCGAAGCCGGGCAGCACGGCATGCGGCTGTCGGCCACCATCCGACTGCATCAGCTGTCGATGCCTGCACCCGCCGTCGACTATGGCGTGCTGATGCTCTACAACACCGGCGACCCGCGCCTCTTCGAAGAGCGCAACCCCGTGCTCGACATTCGCGACGTGCGCCGCTATGCCGACCAGCTGCCCGCCTACCCGCTGCCGCTGGCTGCCGCCTACCCCGTCTATCGCTGGGAGCGCGTCGTCGAGGGCATGCCCATTGCCCACGAGGTGGCCGCCACCGAGATCCTGCAGGTGAAGGCGCTGGCAGAGGAGAAGCGCCCCGCACTGCGCCAGACGATCATCACCTACTGTCTTGACGAAGAAAACATCGACCGATATAATCCCGAAACCTATGAAGCGATTTATCATCACTAGCCTGACGGTACTCAGTGCCGTACAAGCCTTCTGCTGTGGCTGGGCAGAGACCCACAACTATTACCTCTTCAGCGTCTACAACAATGAGGAGTTTAGCGAGCGGGTGAACAAGATCACCGAAAACAACTGGAAGACCTATCTGGGCATGGGCAGCGACGAGTACTTCTCGTTCGATGCCGACAAGATAGCCGAGGCAGCCCGTCGGAAGGGCGATGCGCTGATGGAGAGCTACGCCCGTCAGCTGCAGCGCTACCTCGACTGCGTCAGCAGCGTACAGCGCGAACAGTACGACTGGGACTATCCCAGCGCCGAGGAAGTGGCCCAGCGTAAGACGACCCTCGCCGACATCCGCCTCTATGCCCAAGGCAAGCTCACCAGCCGCCTGCGCTCGCAGCATGCCCTGCTCTTCATGCGCTGTAACATGCTGCTGGGTCGGCACGCCGAGAATGTCACGTTCTGGGAGCAGACAGGCAGCAAGCTGATCGAGACCGTCTATCGCGACATGATGGAGAACATCTATGCCGGCGCACTCCTGAAGACCGGTCACGGCGACCGCGCCGGTCAGCTCTTTGCCAAACAGGGCGACTGGAAGAGCCTGATGACACAGTATTACAAGAAACGCTCCTTCACGTCCATCCGACAGGAGTATCAGCGCAACCCACAGTCGGAGGTGCTGCCCTTCCTGCTGCAAGACTTCGTGAACAACGTCCAGGAGGGCATCGACGAAGACGGCTTCGGAAAGCTCTTCGTGCGTGACATCCAGCGCAGCGAGGCCCAGCAGATGATCACCTTCGCCACCCAGGTAACGAAGGAAGGCAAGACGCGGCATCCCGCCCTGTGGCTCGCCGCCAAGGCCTGGCTGGAGTACTTCCTCGGCAGCAAGAGCCAGGCCCTGAACGACATCAATGCTGCCTTTGCCGCCAACGACGCATCGCCACGCATGCACGACAATGCCCGTGTGCTGAAATTCTTCATCACCACCATGCAGTCAGAAGCCGACAGCCGGCTCGACGACTACGTGGCCGGCGAGCTGCAATGGCTGCAGCAGATGAAAGAGAGCGACGGTTTCTACAGGCGTGCCCTCGACCGCATCGTCCATCAGGCCCTGGAGCCACGCTACACGCGCGCCGGCCGACAGGAGCAGGCCCTCGGGATGCTCTTTGCCGCTGACGCCAGCTGCCGCTACGACTATATCGACACGATGCGCGTCGACCGCCTCATCAGCTTCCTCGACTATGCCCGCACCACTGCCCGCACGCCCCTCGACCGCCAGCTGAAGCCCGCCATCGAGCTGAAGGACATCGAGACCAACGACCTCGTCGGCACCAAGTATCTGCGCGCCTGCCAATGGGAGGAGGCGCTGCGATGGCTGAAGAAGGTGCCGCTGGACTACTACAACCGCCGGGGCTATGCCATCTATGCCGCACGCCGCAGCTACGCGGTAGAGCCGTGGGTGAAGCGCCAGTGGCTGAAGGACGGCGAGGAATACGACCATGAGGAGATACACCTCAAGGAGAACCCGAAGACTGCCTTCGCCAACGAGATGCAACAACTGGAGAAAGGACTCGGGCGCCTCACGGGACGTGCCCGTCAGCAGCGATGCTACGACCTGGCCGTGCGCTACGCCCAGGCCGATGCTACGGGCGACTGCTGGTTCCTGATGCACGACATGAAGAGTGCCTACACCCAGGAGGGGGCCGCCGACACCGACCTACGCCGGAAGGCTGTCAGCCTGCTGCAGCAGGCCAGCGAGACCGACGACCTGAAGCTGCGCGAGCAGGCCCTCTTCGCACTTGCCTACTACTACCTCTACGACGATCCCTGGTACACACAGGAGTGGGACAGCTCAACATCGTCGTTCAAGCGCATCGCCAACAGCCTCACTCAGCACTACCGCGCATGGAAGGCGCTGGCTGACTTCGAGAATGCCCATCCTGGCAGCACGGCCAGCTACGTGGCCCGCTGCGACGAATACAAACAGTTCAAGAAACACTATCGCCCATGAACGTCCGCCGACTCCTCCTCCTTCCCCTGCTGCTCGTCTGCGGGATTGTAAACGCCAACGCACAAACGTTCGACACCTATTTCGACGGGCGCAACCTGCGCCTGGACTATGTCTTCGCCGGTAACAACAGCGAGCAGCACATCTTCTTCGAGCGTGCCTATGCCACACCACAGTGGGCAGGACGACGCGCACGGCTGACAGAGGTGCCCCTGCGCGGCAACGGACAGATCAGCCTGCGTGACCACGACAGCGGGCAGCTGCTCTTCACACATACCTTCTCGACACTCTTTCAGGAGTGGCAGGTAGAGGAGGAGGCCACACGCGTCAGCCGAGCCTTTCAGGCCAGCTACAACGTTCCGATGCCTCGCCGAAAGGTCGACGTCGACGTCAAGCTGATGGACACTCACGCTAAGGTCGTCGGACAGCTCACCCACACCATCGACCCTTCCGACATCCTGATCAGGCATCTGGGCTCCAACGGCACGCCCCGCTACACGATATGGAAAGGCAAGGAAGCATCGCTGGCCGCCTGCATCGACCTGGCCATCGTTGCCGAAGGCTACACGCGCCAGCAGATGGGGAAGTTCTACCACGACTGTCAGCGCACCGTTGATGCCCTCTTTGCCCACGAGCCTTTCGCATCGCTGAAAGAGCGGTTCAACGTCGTCGCCGTTGCAGCAGAATCGGTGGGCGACGGCCCCAGCATCCCCCACCAGCACCAATGGAACACGACGCCTACGGGCACACACTACGACACATTCTACAGCCAGCGCTATCTCATGACGCAGGACATGCACCGCGTCTACGACGTGCTGGCCGACGTGCCCTTCGAGCAGGTCATCATCCTCGTCAACAGCAGTCTCTATGGCGGTGGCGGCATCTACAACCAAATCAATGTCTTCCCGAGCGACCATCCTACCTTCCCGCAGGTGCTCGTACATGAGTTCGGACACGGATATGCCGGCCTGGGCGATGAATACTTCTACGACGACGGCTACCAGACTCAGTATCCCTCAGACACGGAGCCCTGGGAGCCAAACCTGACGACGCTCGTCGACTTCAAGTCGAAATGGGCCGACCTGCTGCCGGCAGGCACAGCCATCCCCACCCCGCCGTCGAAAGACGTGCCCGACTATCGCAGCATCCGGAATGCGCAGCAACAGCAGCTGCTCGACGCTGCCACGCAGCGCGTCGGTGTCTTCGAGGGTGGCGGCTATCAGTCAAAGGGTGTCTATCGCCCAGCCCAGGAGTGCAGGATGAAGGTCAACGAGGTGAGCCACTTCTGCCCTGTCTGCACCCGCGCCATCCAGCGCATCACCGATTTCTATACCAGTCGCTAGCCGGAGAAGGCGCTAGTCAAGCCGGGCAGGAATATGGCATTACCTAGAAGAAGTGCCGATGCCCAGGGAGAGAAGTGCCTGTTTAGAGGGAGAGAGATGCCAGATTCTAGGGAGAGATCTGGCATCTCTCGCGTTGTCAGCGGCCGCTGCAAACGTTGTCAGCGGGCGCTGACAACATTGCCAGCGAGCGGTGACAACGTTTGCAGCGGGCGCTGACAACCCGTTCTTTCTACCATGCCACTGCTCTTTGCCTAAAAATGGCAGGTCAGTCCGAACCTGAGTTCAAAGGTGCGGGCCCTGATAATGTCATAGTATCTATAGTGGGTACTGCGCAGGAAGTAGGAGGCCGCCGCCAGCATGCTCCAGTTCTCATTGATGTCGACCTCGGTCATCGGGCTGATGACCAGCAGATGGGCATTGCCTTTGTCGCCCTGCGCATTGAGGAATAGAGGGTCGACGGCAGCAAGGTCTTTCTGCTCATAGCCTTTCCAAGTAAACAGACGGAAGTAACGGGCATGCAGGATAAAGCGTCCGAAGTTACGCATCTCCATGTGCGTCTTCGTCTTCACGCTGTATCCGCTGCCCATGTTGTAGTCGCGATCGATCACGTTGTAATAGTCGCTCTTCGTACCCCCTAGCAGAATGCCACTCAGAAAGACGCGTTGCTCCAGGCGAGTCAGCGATCCTGCCTGCGGCAACGAGACGACGAAGCCGGGCCCTATGGCAGCAGCCTCACTGATGCGATAGGGCGTAAGGTCAGAGCCATCCTTGACAGGCTTGGAGTCAAAGTAGTTGAAGTGCTGGTAGATACCGAACTCCACCTGCATGCCTCGGCGGTCGAACATCGGCGTGCTCCAAATGCGTCCCAGGAAATGAAGCCCATTGATGATGGGCTGGTTCTTGCTCAGTCCGAAGGTGACCTCGGCATCAAAGAAGTCGTAAGGGCGGTTCTTGCCCTGCGAATGCTGGTTGAGCACGTCGCCATACTCAAGGTAGAAGTTCAGGTAGGGGTTGTGCTCACCTCGGAACAGAGCCCCATTGTCTGCCAGATAACGGTCACCGGCAGAAACGGAAAAATCGAGGGGTACCGAAGCTTTGCCCTCCTGACCGTTCGTTACTTTCCATGCACGCCCACTCATGATGCGGTTAAGGCCTTTCATCGGGTCGACGACCGTGGCAGCCGCCTCGCGGAGGAAGCGCTGAAAGCCTCGGCAGCGGTCGTCGAGCACGACATCGCTGATGCGATGGGTGATCTCGCCGATGCAGATGCCGCCGATAGTGGTTGCTACAAGGTCGTTGATGGCTGGCGGCTCCACCTCGCCCAAAAACTCCCACATGAGTGATCCTCCCAAGGCATAGGGTGCCGACTGCCAGAAGGAGAGTCCTGAGGAACGCGCTGCGTTATAATAGAGATTGCCGTGATAGGGATGAGCGAACAGATTGGTGGAGAACTGGTCGTTATCCCATACGAAGCCATTGCTGAAGTTCCCTCGCCAGCTGTTCAATGTCGTCTTGGCGAAATCCTCATTGAGGATAAAGCGGTCGAAGCAGTGTACGAAGACGTTGATGCCCGTTGCCTCAGCTGCTGCCTGCCAAAAGGCGCCTGCATGCAGGGATGACGGCACCCGCCCTTCTTCCTCCTCCCGCTGCCTACGATACGCCTCCCTCCACACATCCTTACCGGCCCGGCGATAGTGACGTAGGGTGATTCCTGTCTCGAGGAGCATTCTGCTGCGATAGCGCGTTGCATGATGATAGTAGCGTGTGTCGCCATATCCCACCGATGCGAAGAGCCCCACCCGACTGTTCAGCTGATAGTCGGCATTCACGCGTGCCTGCAGCGAGAAGAGGCGCTCAGGCTTGTTGGCATTGTCGTGCTCGAAGGTCTCTATATGCGAGAAGCCAATATCTGCGCTGACGGACCATCGCGGCGAAAGCTGCAAATACTGCCCGATACGATAGGTCAGCGCTCCGGAGAATTTCTCGTCGAGCCCCATATAGTGCGTTCCCACCCCCAGGATGTTATACGTACTCCTGTTACGAAAGCGGACAGCACCGTTCAGCTTGGTGGCATTGCCTCCGAAAAGCATATAGTCGACGACAGTGGCCGGGTTCACATTCACCAGGCCGACTTTATGGGCTATGGTGTCGCGAGTGATATTGACCAGTCCCACCTGCCAACCTTTCGGATGGGTACGGGCAACGTTGATGAGCCCCAGCTGCGTGCCGTTGAGCGAGTCGGCATAATTATAGCTGCCCATCTGTAGCCCGCGCATATAGCCTGACGACACATTGAGCAACGCGGCAGCCTGTATTCCCCGTTGTATGCCGGCAGCAATATTGCTGATGCCACTCAGCTGCAGGCCAGTCATGGGAGCAGCAGTCATGTTGGAGAATGCCGACAGCTGCACACCGCGTGCACGCTCTATAGCCGTGGTTGAGATGAGGCCCAGCTGGACACTCTTCAAGGAGTCCTGTACGCTGACGATGCCTATGGGCGTCCTCTGAGCCGTGAGTGTGAGGCAGCAGACCGCTGCCATGAGGAGCACGAGCGTCCTTCTCATGGATGCTGGTTGTATTTCCTGATGATGTTCAGCGTTGTGGTGTCGCAGTCGAAGACGCTGTTCAGACCTTGCTGCTCCTGGGCGGGGTCGCCGGTATAGGGATCGCCGATCTGCCACTGCTCGTGCTGAGGCCGCGCTTCGCCACCCCATCCCCAGAAGTTGCATCCGTAGACCGAGGGCTCGCTCTTGATGAGTGAGAAGACGAAGTCGTAGTAGCGGTCGCGCCCCGTGGTGGCCGAGCCAGGTGCGAATCCGAATCCGTCGCGCGGATATCCGAACTCCTCGATGACGAGGGGCTTGCCCAGACGCTCGGCGATGGCGGTGTGCATCCTGACGTAGTCGGCGGTGTTGGCACATGCCCTCTCGACGTTCTCGGCGACGGAGTCGCGGCGTGTCCAGTTCCAGTTGAAGGGCCACACATGAGCATTCATATAGTCGATGTTCTCGTCGGCACAGATACGCTCGTAGAGGGCCGTGTCGACCTCGCAGCCCCAGACGCCCTCTGATCCGATGGAGATGAGGTGGTTCTTGTCCATCTCGCGGATGAGCGCCGAGGTGTGGCTGAGCCATTGTGCGAAGGGCTCCTTTGCCTCCTGGCTGAAGGCGCGGGGCTCGTTGCCTATCTGCCACGACATGATGGCGGGATCGTCGACGTAGGCCGTATTGGTATAGCGGTTTGTGCGGCTGATGATGTCGCGCACGTACTGGTAGAACAGCTCATGAGCCTTCTCGTTGGCGGCAAACTGCTCCACATGATGCATGAATGCCTGGTATCCGGCCTCGTTGGGCATGGGCGTGGGTCCGCATCCCGCCTGCTCGAGGTAGTAGCCATAGCCACCGCTCCACTCCCAGGAGTTGTTCAGGTAGAGGACGGCCTTCATACCGCGCTCGCCCATCTCCTTGAGCAGATAGTCGAGACCGGCAAGGATGGTGTCGTTGTACACGCCGGGTGCCTCCTGCAAGGTGGGCTCCACTTTTGTCTTCACGCCTCGCGGGCCGTCGCTTCCTACGAGGATGCGCAGGTTGTCGAGTCCCAGCTCGTGGAGCTTGTCGAGCTCCCGGCAGAGGCGCTGGCGGTCGCCGCCCTGTCCTTCCGATCCGAGGATGGCGCCATACCAGAAATTCGTTCCTACGTAGCGATACTCCTCACCGTTGAGCACGAAGCCTTCGCCCTCGCGCTGTACGAAGGGGCTGGCCTGCTTTGTCGTCTCCTTTGCCTTACACCCTGAGAGCATCACCATCATGGATGCGACGAGGGTCAGGAATAGTGTTGTCCTCTTCATCATGTAATAAGCTGTTGGTTAGTATTTTCAGGTTTCACATCTTAGACGATGACCTTCGTCTTACGATATTTCTCACGAAACTCGGTGGGGCTGCAGTCCTTGCGCTTGCGGAACAGTCGGTTGAAATTGCACAGCGTGTTGAACCCCGTCTCGTAGCAGATCTCCGACACGGTGTGGGTGGTGTCGACCAGCAGGCGGGCAGCATGGCCCAGGCGCACGTCGACGATGTATTCGTTGAGGTTCTTGCCCGTACGCTGCTTGAAGAATCGACTGAAGGCCGACCCCGACATACCCACCATGTCGCTGAGCATCGTCAGGCGCAGCTCGTCCTGATAGTGCTCTTCGATGTAGTTCTTCACCTTCAGCACGCGCCGCGAGTCGCTCTGTGCCTCCACCTTGGCGAAAGCCGTCGATGCCAGCTCGCGCGCACCGTCCTGCTTCGACAGCTCGTAGAGGATGGTGTAGAGCTCGCGCACGGCGTAGAAGCCTTCCTTGATGGACGACAGCCTGATGAGCATCGGATAGACCTGCATGATGGCTGCCATAGGGAAAGCGAGTCCTTTCTGTGCGCGCACGAACATCTTATAGATAGAGCTGAAGGGATTGGTATGGTAGATGCTGTGCTCGTCGGCAAAGTCGACTATAAACTGCACGGTCACCTCATGGATGTCGTCGCTGCGGCATTCATACTGTTCCCAGACGTGCTCCAGCTGCGAGCTGGTGATGAGCACCAGGTCGTACTGGCCGATGACCTCGCTGGAGTCGCCGACGGTACGCCGGCATCCCTGCCCGTTCTCCACGAAGTTCAGCTCGAAGATCTCGTGACAGTGGATGGGGTAGGTGAACTCCTTCTTATGGCGGTCGGCCACGTACATGAAGTCGCTCTCTGCCAGCGGCGTTATCTCATGAAGCACCTCGTAGTTCATACGCCTTCAGAGCTTGCTTGGGTCTTCTTCCTCAGTCCGAAGCCGATGGCTGCCAGGACGAGCAGCAGCATGGCAACGAGGGCGACATAGGCAATCGTCTCGGTGGTCTTCACCGTTTGCGGGAAGAACTGCAGCTCTACCTGATGCTTTCCGCCATCGACATGAAGGGCACGCAACACATAGTTGACGCGGCCCAGCTCTGCAGGCTTGCCGTCGATCGTGGCTGTCCACCCCGGATAGTAGATCTCGGAGAACACCAGCACACCGCCTGCGGCACTCTCCACCGTGTACTTCAGCTGGTTAGGCTCGTAGGCGTCGAGGGTGACGAGCGATGTCGAGTCTTGCGCTGCTGCCTGCCCAAGTATGTGCTCGAACTTCTTGTCGGCCACTGCCTCATGGCGCAGGTCGGCCGTGCCCAGTCCTGCCAGTTCCTGGTTGGCATCGTCAACATAGCTGACGCGGTCCACAAACCAGGCATTGCCCTGGGCATAGGGGTTGAGCAGCGGCATTGTCTCGCTGACGATGAAGTATTTCGCATTCAGCATGTTGATCACAGGATAAAGGCTGTCGCCGGGGATGGAGTCCATACGCCCCTGCGACTGCTGGATAGCCTCTGCGGCGCGCTGCATCTCAGGCTGGATGTAAGCCGTGATCAGCTCGTTGTAACGCCCCAGCTTGGCGGCATGATATCCTCCGATGGACTTGTGGTAGTAGCTCGTCTCGTTCTCGTTGAAGGTGTCGCTGATGAAATTCAGCACACGATAGTCGAGCGACTTGTCCTGCAGGATGGCTTCGTTGACGGGCTTGATGGTATGCGAGGTGGTGCGGACACTGGGATCCTGGAACATCTCGTCGTTCAGGTAGCGCTTGTTCACCTGCCAGAGGTCGACGAGGCAGAGTGCCGTCAGCAGTCCCACCATCGGCAGTGCCTTCAGCTTACGAGCCTTATAGAGCAGCAACAGCAGGGTGCCGATGACGATGACGAAGAACGAGCGCCAGCAGTCGGCAGTGAAGATCGGCACGCGCATCTTTGCCAGGTTGGCAGTCACGAAGCTCATGTCGTCAGGTCCCACGTATCGCGACAGGCGGCTTACGTCGCCCTCCGACACGAAGTCGAAGAACGTCGTCGGCAACAGAGCGAAGAGCAGGCAGAAGCCTGCCGTCAGTCCGAACGAGGCGTACACCCACTTGATCTTCTTCGTCAGCAGCTCCGGCTCATCGATGATCTTCTTCAGTGCCATCATCGCCAGCAGGGGTATGGTGAACTCTGCAATGACGAGAATCGACGACACCGTTCGGAACTTGGCATACAACGGCACGTGGTCGATGAAGAAGTCGGTCAGCCCCATGAAGTTCTTTCCCCACGAAAGAAGGATGCTGAGGACAGTGACGACGAGCAGTGCCCACTTCATGGGTCCCTTGACAATGAAGAGTCCCAGGATGAAGAGCATCAGCACGAAGGCCCCCACATAGACGGGTCCCGCCGTGAAGGGCTGATCGCCCCAGTAGGGATACCACTGTCCGCAGAACTCCTTCAGCTGAGCGTCGCTGGCGTCCATCGCCGACGGATAGTCCTTCAGCTGTTCGCTGTGCGAGCCGCCTTTGGCATTGGGGATGAGCAGTGTCCACGTCTCGCCGATGCCATAGCTCCATTGGGTGATATAGGCACGGTCAAGGCCACCCTCGGTCGACGTCTGTCCGTCGCCCTTCGAGAGCTCCGTGCCGCCGCGCATCGTCTGCTGGGAGTATTCCCAGGTGTGATAGAGGTTCGAGAGATTCACCAAGACGCCCAGCATTCCGCCGACGAAGCAGGCGGCTGTCGCCTTCCAGAAGGAGGCAGGCGTCGGCGTGAAGGCCTTGACGTCCTTCCCTGCCGCTTTCTTCCTGTATGCCTCGATGGCAAAGGCAATGACCATCGAAAGGATGATAAACAGGTAGTAATAGGTCATCTGCATGTGGTTGGCGTGGACCTCCAAGGCGGCAAAGATGGCTGTCACCACCATGCCCCACAGGTATTTGCCCCTGTAGGCCAGCACCATACCCGCTATCATCGGCGGCAGGTAGGCCAGGGCCATCACCTTCCACAGGTGGCCCGCTCCGATGATGATCAGGAAATAGGTGGAGAAGGCCCAGATGATGGCTCCCAGGACAGCGAGGTAGTGCTTGAAGTTGAACGCCCGCAGCAGAATATAGAAGCCGAGCAGATAGACAAAGATATACCACACGTTGTCGGGCAGCCAGAGGTGGTATGCCTTCTCAGCTACCGACAGCGTCGAAGTGCTGTTGTACGCCGGTGCCAGCTGATAGGTGGGCATGCCGGAGAAGAGGCTGTTGGTCCATCGTGTGCGCTCGCCGGTCCGCTGGAGGTATTCCAGGCTTTCCTGGCCGGCACCCACCCCAGCCGACGTGTCGTGCTGATAGAGGATGCGCCCCTCGATGTCGGCAGGATAGAAATAGGCGAATGCCAATACGGCAAACACCACCACTGCCAGCACGTCTGGCAGCCATCGTTTCAGTTCTTTATTCATAGCGTTTCGTTTTTACAAGGCAAAGAACCCGAAGAAATAAGCAGCAGCCACCTTACGCCTGTCAGACATGTTGCGCACATCGCCGTAGCGCGAGCCGTTCTTATAGACGTCGCCGTTGGAGCGCACCTCGCCGGCACGGGAGCCGTTGACGTAGACATCGCCGTTGGAGCGTATCTCGCCCACGCGCGAACCATTCTTATAGACATCGCCATTGGAGCGTATCTCTCCTGCCCGCCGACCGTCGACATAGATATCGCCATTGGAGCGGAACTCCCCTACCCTGCGGACATCGATGTAGACATCGCCATTGGGACGTATCTCGCCTTTCCGCGATCCGCTGACATAGAGGTCCATCGTCTTCTGACTATCGTCGCAGACAGCAAGGTCAATACTGCTAAAAGAACAGCCGAACACGTCGCTGGCAGCCAGCGACAGCATCGCGATCATCATTAAAATCAGTTTCTTCATAGGTCTATCATGTTTTTGGTTAATTATCGTTGACTCTCTCATCCCACCGTCCCCTCGAGCGAGACGCTAAGAAGCTTCTGGGCCTCGACGGCAAATTCCATGGGCAACTTCTGCAGCACCTCCTTGGCATAGCCGTTGACGATGAGCCCTACGGCCTGTTCGGTGGGGATGCCACGCTGGTTGCAATAGAAGAGCTGGTCCTCAGAGATCTTACTTGTCGTTGCCTCGTGCTCGAAGATTGCCGTGGGACAATGGACATCCATATACGGGAAGGTATGGGCACCGCAGTTGCTGCCCAGCAGCAGCGAGTCGCACGACGAGTAGTTGCGGGCATTCTCAGCCGTTGCTGCTGCGCGCACCAGTCCACGATAGGAGTTCTGCGAATGGCCTGCCGAGATGCCCTTAGAGATGATCGTCGAGCGGGTGTTGCGCCCCAGGTGAATCATCTTCGTGCCGGTGTCGGCTTCCTGGTAGTTGTTGGTCACCGCCACGGAGTAGAACTCTGCCTGCGAGTCGTCGCCGCGCAGGATGCACGAAGGGTATTTCCAGGTGATGGCACTACCCGTCTCCACCTGCGTCCACGACAGCTTTGAGCCCACGCCACGCAGGTCGCCACGCTTCGTCACGAGGTTGAGCACACCTCCGCGCCCCTGCTCGTCGCCAGGATACCAGTTTTGCACGGTGCTGTACTTCACCTCAGCATGGTTCATCACCACGATCTCGACGATAGCAGCATGCAGCTGGTTCTCGTCGCGCATCGGAGCAGTACATCCCTCAAGATAGCTCACGTAGGAGTCGTCGTCGGCAATGATGAGCGTACGCTCGAACTGTCCTGTGCCGGCAGCATTGATACGGAAGTAGCTGCTGAGCTCCATCGGACAGCGCACGCCCTTTGGGATATATACGAACGAGCCGTCGCTAAAGACTGCAGAGTTGAGGGCGGCAAAGAAGTTGTCGCGATAAGGCACTACGGTACCCAGATACTGTCGCACCAGGTCGCCATGCTCCTTGATAGCCTCGCCGATGGAACAGAAGATGACCCCTTTCTCGCGAAGCTTCTCCTTAAAAGTCGTCTTCACCGAGACAGAGTCCATGATGGCATCGACGGCAGTGTTGCCGCTCAGTGCAAGGCGCTCTTCAAGGGGGATGCCCAGCTTGTCGAAGGTCTTCTCCAGCTCTGGGTCGATGGCGGGCTCACCCTCCACCTTCATCCCTCCACCCTTCACCTTTTTCGCCGTGGGGTCGGCATAATAGCTGATAGCCTGATAGTCGACAGGCGGCACGTGCACATGTCCCCAGGTGGGCTGCTGCTGCGTCTGCCAATAGTGGAAGGCTTTCAGCCGGAAGTCGAGCATCCATTGGGGCTCGCCCTTCTTAGCAGAGATGAGCCGAACGATATTTTCGTTCAGCCCTTTCTCTATGACCTCGGTATGCACGTCGGTAGTGAATCCGAACTCGTATTTCTGTTCGGCTACCTGACGTACGAACTCGTTGTCTATTTTCTGTGCGGAAGTTATCTCTTCACTCTTCACTCTCAACTCTCAACTCTAAACTTTAAAGTTTCTGCTGTACCTCAATCTCCTGGAAGGTCTCAATGATATCGCCCACCTGGATGTCGTTGAAGTTAACCAGCGAGATACCACACTCGAAGTTGGTTGCCACCTCCTTGACGTCGTCCTTGTAGCGTTTGAGGGCATTGATGGCTCCTGTGTGAAGGACGATGCCATCGCGCACGAGGCGTGCCTTGTCGGAACGGTGTACCTTTCCTTCGACGACCATCGCACCTGCCACGGTGCCCACCTTCGAGATCTTGTAGACTTCGCGAACCTCGACCTGTGCGGTGATCTCTTCCTTGATGACCTTGTCGAGCATGCCCTCCATGGTCGAGCGCACGTCCTCGATGGCATCGTAGATGATGCTATAGGTATTGATCTCCACGCCCTCGCTGTCGGCAAGCTTGCGGGCAGCCGACGAGGGGCGCACCTGGAAGCCGATGATGACAGCCTTCGATGCCGATGCCAGCATGACATCGTTCTCGGAGATCTGTCCCACAGCCTTCGCAATGACGTTCACCTGCACCTTCTCCGTGGAGAGCTTGATGAACGAGTCGCTGAGTGCTTCGATAGAGCCGTCGGTATCGCCCTTCACGACGATGTTCAGCTCGTGGAACTCGCCCAGTGCGATACGATGCGAGATATCGTCGAGTCCGATGGTCTTCTGCGTGCGCAGACCCTGTTCGCGCTGCAGCTGCTCACGCTTGTTGGCAATTTCGCGGGCCTCCTGCTCGGTGTCCATCACGTTGAAGGCATCGCCAGCCGTAGGTGCTCCGTTAAGTCCGAGGATGATGGCCGGCTGTGCTGGCTTTGCCTCCTGGATGCGCTCGTTGCGCTCGTTGAACATCGCCTTGATGCGCCCGTGACTGGAACCAGCAATCACGACATCGCCCACGCGCAGCGTTCCGTTGCTGACGAGGACCGTCGACACATAGCCCCGACCCTTATCGAGCGAGCTCTCGATGATGCTGCCCGTTGCCTTGCGGTTGGGGTTGGCCTTGAGATCGAGCATCTCGGCTTCGAGAAGGACTTTCTCGAGCAGCTCCTCGACGCCGATGCCTTTCTTGGCAGAGATCTCCTGGCACTGGTACTTACCTCCCCAGTCTTCGACGAGTAGGTTCATATTTGCCAGATCCTCGCGAATCTTGTCGGGGTTGGCACCGGGCTTGTCGATCTTGTTGATGGCAAACACCATCGGCACGTTGGCTGCCTGTGCATGGGCAATAGCCTCTTTCGTAGTAGGCATGACAGAGTCGTCGGCAGCAACGATGATGATGGCAATATCGGTGACCTGTGCTCCACGGGCACGCATGGCGGTGAATGCCTCGTGACCGGGAGTATCGAGGAACGTGATCTTGCGACCGTCGGGCAGGGTGACGTTATAGGCACCGATATGCTGTGTGATGCCTCCTGCCTCACCGGCGATGACATTGGTCTTGCGGATATAGTCGAGCAGCGATGTCTTACCGTGGTCGACATGTCCCATGACAGTGACGATAGGAGCGCGAGGCAGGAGGTCGTTCTCGTCGTCTTCCTCCTCATGGATGGCATTCTGCACCTCAGCACTGACATACTCGGTCTTGAACCCGAACTCGTCGGCAACGATATTGATGGTCTCGGCATCGAGGCGCTGGTTGATACTGACCATGATGCCGATGGACATACAGGTGCCGATGACTTTCACCACGGGAACGTTCATCATCGTAGCTAGCTCGCTGACGGTGACAAACTCCGTGAGCTTCAGCGTCTTGCTCTGTGCTGCCTCGGCTGCCATCTCCTCGCTGAGACGCTCCTGGGCGGCATCACGCTTCTCCTTGCGGTACTTGGCACCCTTCTTGTTCTGGTTGGTCTTCGAGGTGAGGCGTGCCAGCGTCTCCTTCACCTGGCGTGCCACATCCTCCTCGTTGACCTCTATGGGCTTCACGGGCTGGCGTCCCTTCTTCTTGTTCCTACCGCCTTGCTGCTGGTCGCTGAAGTTCTGGTTGCCGCCCTTGTTCTTCTTCTTACCGCCGCCCTGCTGCTGTTGCTGCTGCTGTTGCTGCTGCTTGGCAGCCTCCTCGATGTCGACCTTACCCGAGCGGATGCGCTCGCGCTTCTTCTTCTCGCCGGGCTGGGCAGTGGCTTGCCGCTGCTGGGCTGCCTTCTCCTCACGCTGCTTGCGCTTCTCCTCCTTCGACTTCTTCTTCGGACGGGTACTCTGGTTGAGGGCAGAGAGGTCGATCTTTCCCAAGACATTCACCTTGGGGGCAAGCTTCTCCTCGCTCTTCAGGGTGAAGATCTCCTTCTGTGGAGCGGCGGAGGGCTGCTCGGCAACGGGCTTGGCTGCTTCGGGAGCTGGTTTGGCGACTTCTGCAACAGGCTTCGGCGCCTCAGCAGCGGGCTGTGCTGCCTTCTGCACCTCGGCAGGGGCTTGCACCTCAGCCGGCTTGGCAGCCTCAGCATGCTTTTCCGCCTCAACGGGCTTGACGGGCGGCACCGGCTCTTCCTTCGGCTTCTCGACAGCCTTAGGACGCTCCTCAACGACGGGCTCCTGCTGTGGAGCAGCTTTGGCCGGCTTCTCGACGGATGCCTTGACAGGCGTCTTGGCAGACGTCTCCGGGCGTGTCTCCACGGGCTTCTGAGCCGGGCTCTCGGCAGCAGCCTTCGGCTCTGGTTTGGATGCTGGGCTACCAGACGACTGCTGAGCAGCCTTCGGCTTGTTCAGGCTGTCCAGGTCAATCTTACCCAGCGGCTTGAACTGCTGACGCTGCTGTATCTCCTCCTCTGTCTTCGTCCTCGCCAGTGGCTCTGGCTTCTTCTCTTTCTTCTTGGGGAAGAGTTTGTCGGCCTGTGTCTTCACAGCTTTGTCACTACTGAACTCACGCACCAAGGCCTCATACTGCTCGTCGCTGATCTTGGTGTTGGTAGTGGCATCGTCGCGAATCGCACCCATGCCTTTCTTGTTCTTCAGGAAATCAACTGCCGTTTGAAGTCCTATATTCAGTTCTGTTAATACTTTGTTTAATCTGATTCCCATTCTTTCTGAGCCCCCTAGGTCAGGGGGTTGGGGGTCTGAACATCCCCCTTTTAGTTAATATAAAAGTCTCATTCTGGTGCCCTTCTGATAGGCAGGCTGGCTCGTTCAGACCCCCAACCCCCTAACTTAGGGGGGTGGGTTACTCAAACTCAGCCCTCAGCACATCCAAGAGGTGGTCGACGGTCTCTTCTTCAAGGTCGGCCTTCTCGATGAGCAGTTCACGCGGAGCGTTGAGCACCTCCTTTGCCGTGTCGTAGCCAAGAGCCTTGATGGCATCGATGACCCACTGGTCGATCTCGTCGGCGAACTCGTCGAGGTAGATATCCTCGTCGGTCTCGTTCTCATTGACGACGCGGAAGACGTCGATGGTGTACTCGGTAAGCATCGAGGCAAGCTTGATGTTCATGCCTCCCTTGCCGATGGCCAGGCTCACCTCCTCTGGCTGCAGATACACCTCGGCCTTGTGGTTCTCCTGGTCGAGGGTGATGCTGGTGACCTTGGCGGGCGAGAGTGCGCGCTGGATGAAGAGCTGGATGTTCGACGAGTAATTGATGACATCGATATTCTCATTGCCGAGCTCACGCACGATGCCATGCACACGGCTTCCCTTCACGCCCACGCAGGCTCCCACGGGGTCGATACGATCGTCGAAGCTCTCTACGGCCACCTTGGCGCGCTCGCCCGGCATGCGTGCCACGCGGCGTATGGCGATGAGCCCGTCGCCGATCTCGGGCACCTCGGCCTCGAGCAGCCGCTTGAGGAAGTCGGGGCTGGTACGGCTCAGGAGTATGCGGGGGTTGTTATTGTCGTTGGTCACCTCCTTCACAAGAGCCCTAACGGTCTCGCCCTTGTGGTAGGAGTCGTTGGGTATCTGGTCGCTCTTCATCAGGTGGAGCTCGTTGCCCTCGTCGTCCATGAGGAGCACCTCGCGCTTCCACATCTGGTAGACCTCTGCCGAGACGACGGTGCCCACCTTGTCCTTATACTTCTGGTAGAGGGCGTCGTGGTCGAGCTCGAGGATCTTGGATGCCAGCGTCTGCCGGAGGTTGAGGATGGCTCGCCGTCCGAACTTGGTGAAGTCGACCTCCTCGCTCACTTCCTCGCCCACCTCATAGTCGGGCTCGATCTTCAAGGCATCGCTGAGGGCGATCTCGCGGTTCTCGTCCTCCACCTCTCCGTCGTCGACGACGATGCGGTGGCGATGGATCTCGAAGTCGCCCTTGTCTGGGTTCACAATCACATCGAAGTTCTCGTCAGACCCGAACATCTTTGCCAGCACATTGCGAAAGCTCTCCTCGAGAACGCTCACGAGTGTGGTGCGGTCGATATTCTTCGTCTCTTTGAACTCCTGGAAGGTCTCAAACATGCTTGGGCCCTTCACGCTTTTCTTTGTTGCCATATTCTAGTATTTTATTTGAATGCCAATAGATAGCGTGTCGACTTCACCTCGTCCATAGCGAACGTCAGGTCGACGTCAACCTTCACAGGGCGCTTCTTGCCCTCGGGCACCTGCTTCTCCTGCGTGGTCACCACGAAGGAGCGTCCCTCGACGCTCTTGAGCAGTCCCACCACCTTCTTGCCATCGGCAGTGAGCACCTCCACCTGGTCGCCCACGTGGTTGACATACTGCTGCTCCACCTTGAAGGGCTGCCCCAGTCCGGCGCTGCCCACCTCAAGCTCGTAGTCGCCCAGCTCGTCGCCAATGCGCTCCTGCAGGAAGCGGCTCAGCTCGGCACAGTCCTCAATCCATACGCCGTCGGCGCAGTCGATCTCGATGACGATGCGGTCGTCGGCACCGTCCATCAGGATGTCTACCAGGAAGTAGTCGCCCTTCCGGAGCCACTCTTCCACCAGTGTCCTAATTGTCTCTTTCGTTATCATCCAAACTCTTTTTTATAAAAGAATGAGGAGCCCCGGGAGGCCCCTCATTCCACTGAACGGGTGCAAAGTTACTACTTTTTTTCCTTTTCTCCAAATATTTCCAAAGAAAAAGCGCGAAAAGGCCGTTTAATTCTTGTCTTTTGGCCTTGGCGAGAGTATTCTGCGATATTCTTCGGGCGATTTCAGCAGGCGCTCGGCCTCGAGGAGCTGCTTGTCGTAGTTGAGACCTGCCTCGATGGCGCCGCCCTGATAGTAGTAGGCAGCGATGATTTCCATCTCGATCATCTGCTGGATGATGTCCCGATGCTTCTTCAGCTCGCTCGAGAGGTCGTGCTTGAGCTTGGCGCCCAGGGCATCGAAGGCCTCGCGGGCATCATCGTAGTAACCCTCGAAACGCGCCGTCTTCACCAGCTCGTCGAACTGCTTCCGGCTCATGTCGTCGTAGGTGAAGCCGCTGTCGACCACCCGTTGGCAAAACTCCTGCCAGTCGGCATCGCTGAGATGGAACGCTGCGGGCGGCGCTATCTGCTCATGACGGCTGATATAGTCGACGACATAGTCGAACATCACCTCCGTGGAGTCAAGTCCTCCTACCGAGAGATAGTACGCGATATTGGGCATCGTGTCGTTCTTCATCTCCACATCGGGCTTGATGCCTCCTCCGTCGCGCACCTCACGCCCGCCACGCGTATAGAATACGTGGGTCAGCGAGTCGGGGATACGCTCCTTATAGGCTGCCCCCGACTCACGGTTGTAGTTGATGGCCTGGATGCAACGCCCCGAGGGGATGTAGTATTTCGAGGTGGTGATTTTCACGTTGGCATGATAGGGCAGGTCCAGCGGCACCTGTACGAGGCCCTTTCCGTAGGTGCGCGTACCGAGGATCACTGCGCGGTCCATGTCCTGCAGCGCACCGCTGGTGATCTCGCTGGCAGAGGCCGTCTCGTCGTTCACCAGCACGACGATGGGCATCAGCGTGTCGACGGGCTCCAGGCGCGTGCGATAGACGCGGTTTGCCTGGGCCACCTTGCCACGATTCTCCACGACGGTCTGTCCCTGCGGCACCCAGAGGTTCACGATGTTCACGGCCTCCAGCTCGCTGCCGCCACCATTGCTCCGCAGGTCGAACACCAGGCCCTTGGCCCCCTGCTGCCGCAGCTCCACGAAGGCGCGCCGCACCTCCTTCGAGCAGTCCTCGGTGAACTGGTTCAGGTTGATGTATCCTATCGAGTCGGGACGCATGCCGTAGTAGGGCAGCTCGGGCAGCTTGACGTTACGTCGGGTGATGCGGAACGACATCTCCCTGCCCGTCGAGGGGCGCTTCACACGCAGCACGAACGTAGTGCCCGGGTCGCCCCGCAAGTGGCTGCTGACGTAGTTCACAGTCTTGTCGGTCATCACCGAGTCGTCGATGCTCAGGATGATGTCGCCTTTCTTCAGCCCCGCCTCCGCCGCCGGCATCCCCTCGTAAGGCTCGTCGACGACGACACGCTTCAGCGCCGTATGATACTTCACCAGTGCCCCCATGCCCGCATACTTGCCCGTAAGCATCATCTCGAGGTTCTTCGTCTCCTCCTCAGGATAGTACTCGGTGTAGGGGTCCAGCGAGCGTAGCATGCCCTTGATGCCCGCCGTCATCGTCTGCCCCGGGTTGAGCGAGTCGACGTAGAACAGGTCGATCTGGCTGTACAGGGCGTTGAATATCTCCAGGTTCTTAC
>CAMNHM010000016.1 GCA_946539475.1 uncultured Prevotellaceae bacterium
TATTCAGTTGAGCTAGGGAGCCATCCTTTTCGTTTTGCGGTTGCAAAGGTACGCACTTTTTTTGAACTGACCAAATTTTTTGGCGACTTTTTTCAAAAAAGTTAGAAATTATAGCTAAATCCGAGCGAAGAGTACTCTTTGAACTGCCAATAACCGAGGTCGTCGTCCCATTTGTTGGAGTCGTCGAAGCGTGGGAAGAGGAAGAGATTTGCCGAGATATACTTCGATACGCGTAGCGAGAATGTGTTCTCCCATTCCAGCTCTGCACGGTGGTAGCTGGTGAATCCGTAGAAGCGCGTCTTCCAGGTGACGACGTCGTTGAACTTCCACTGCAGTGAGATGGTGAGCTGCGAACCGAGGTCTGTCAGGTGGTGCTTGTCGGCATCGATGCCATATCGCGACGGGAACCAGTCGAAGTCGGTGACTGTCTCGTCGTTCTTCTTGCGGAACTGTGAGCGGTCGACATATCGGTAGTTGACTGCGAAGGGCGAGATGTTGATGGTTCCGGTGAGCTTCTTGTCGAATTTCTCTACCTTATATTCCATACCGAGACCCAGGCTGACGTTCAGCGGCGAGAGGAAGTCGGAGTAGGTGCGGATATCGTTAGCCTTGAAGCCTCGCGTGAACTGCGTGTAGGCGAGCATCTGCAGCGTGTAGTACCACTTGTTGGCGGCTTGCAGTCCCACCTTGCCGGTGTAGCGGAGCAGGTCCTCGTTGGCTTTGAACTTGTGGAGCTCGTCGGAGCGTGAAGTCTGGAAGCCAAGCTTCATCTCGAGCTTGTTGTCCCACTTCCACTTCGACTTGTTGTCGTAGTTGGCTTCGAGGGTGAGGCTTCCCACGGCCGAGTAGTTAGACTCGCCGCCCTTGTACCAGTTGCCGCTGACGTAGTTCTGCATGAACTGCAGGTAGCCGTCGCCTTTACGTGTCCAGAACTTAGGCTTCTCGACGACCACTTCCACGGGGTCGGCCTGTGGTGCCTCGGGCATGGGCTCAGCCTGCTCGACCATCGTCACTGCCTGTACTACGGGCTGCTCGATGATGTCCTGCCTCAGCTCGCCTGCCTGCTCCTGCTCCTGCTCCGTCACCTCCACGAGGTCGGGGCGGTTCAGGTAGACGTGCATCAGCGCCTGGTCGATGGCTCGGCTCACCTCGTCGGGGTCGTCGGAGGCTATCGACAGCTGCTCGCCAGCCACGGAGTGGTAGAAGGTCAGTGGCGCGAAGAGTTTGTAATACTGCCCGTTGACGGGATCGTTCTCCTGTGCGGCGCTGGCGCTGAGCGCCACGACAGCCGCTAATGACAACATGATTCTTTTCATAACTAGGTGCAAAGATAGCAATTAATTTTTAAAAATGGGCATGAAAGCTTAAAAAAATCATTCGCGGGGCTGAATTTCTTCGTCTTCGTTCTTCATTCTTCTTTTTTATTTGTACCTTTGCACCTTGATTTCGACACGAGGGGGCGCTTTCGCGCATGCGCGTACCTTATTTATAAAATAGAGTAACAAGTAAACGCAAGACAAATAAATGAACAAAAACACGCTAACGGGCTTCGTACTCATAGCCATTGTACTGATTGCCTTCAGCTGGTGGGGACAGAAAGACGCCGCTGAGCAGCAGGCAGCCGCTCAGGCTGAGATGGCTTGTCAGGACTCTATCGCCAGGGCAAACGCTCTTTCCAAGGACACCGTCGACGCTGCCAAGCTGGCAGCACAACAGTTGCAGGCTGACAGCAGCCGCACGTTCTTCGCTGCGATGCAGGTGCAGCAGGGCGAGGACATCGTGCTTCGTAACAGCAAGGTCGAGCTGACAATCGGTACGAAGGGCGGTGTTGTGAAGAAGGCACGCGTGCTGGGCTACAAGGACTATACTGGCAATGCCGACGTCACGCTCTTCGACGAGCAGGACCAGAGCCTGAACTTCACCCTGCCTGCCAATGCCAACAAGGAATACGTCAGCACCTCTGACCTTTACTTTCAGCCTACGGAGCACGACGGCACGTCGGCTACGCTGACGGCTGAGGGCGCCAACGGTGCTAAGATCGTGATGCGCTATCGCCTGGGCGAGAGCTACCTGCTGCACTTCAGCGTAGGAACTGAGGGTATGGACGGCATGTTCGCTCCCGGGCGCCAGATGCTGAACGTGGCGTGGCGCGACTCCTGTCGCCAGCAGGAGAAGGGCTATACGTTTGAGAACCGCTATACGTCGCTGACATACAAGGAGGTAGGCGGTGGCACCGAGCACCTCAGCGAGGGCAGCGACGACACTGAGACGGCTGAGGAAGCCATCGACTGGGTGGCCTTCAAGACGCAGTTCTTCGCTGCCGTGCTGATTCCGCGTACGCAGTTTGAGAAGGGTGCCTACCTTGAGAGCACCATGAACACGAAGGAGTCGCACTACCTGAAGTCGTTTGCTGCCAACCTGCAGACACCCTTCAGCGCGCAGCAGCCCACGGAGTTCGAAATGTACTTCGGCCCCAACGACTTCCAGATCCTGAAGTCGATGAACAAGCAGAGCTCCTTTGGACGCGACCTCGACCTCGACGACCTCGTCTACCTGGGATGGTGGCTCGTTAGCTGGATCAACCGCTGGTTCACGCTCTACGTCTTCGACGGTCTCACTGCCCTGGGTCTCGGCATGGGTATCGTGCTGATACTCATCACGCTGCTGCTGAAGGCACTGACCTTCCCGATGGTGAAGAAGAGCTACATGTCGAGCGCCAAGATGCGCGTGCTGAAGCCAAAAATCGAGGAGGCTACCAAGCAGTACGACAAGCCTGAGGACCAGATGATGAAGAACCAGGTGCAGATGCAGATGTACTCGCAGTACGGCGTGAGCCCGCTGGGCGGCTGTCTGCCGATGCTCATCCAGATGCCTATCTGGATTGCAATGTTCTTCTTCGTGCCCAATGCCATCCAGCTGCGCGGCGAGAGCTTCCTGTGGATGCAGGACCTGTCGACCTACGATCCCATCGTCGAGTGGTCGAAGCCCATCTGGCTTATTGGCGACCATCTGTCGCTGACGTGCATCCTCTTCTGCGTGAGCAATATTCTGTATTCCTACATGACGATGCGCCAGCAGCGCGACCAGATGATCGGTCAGCAGGCGCAGCAGATGAAGGCCATGCAGTGGATGATGTACCTCATGCCCCTGATGTTCTTCTTTATCTTCAACGACTACTCCAGCGGCCTGAACTTCTACTACTTCGTCTCGCTGTTCTTCTCGGCAGCCATCATGTGGACGCTGCGCAAGACGACTGACGACGCTAAGCTGCTGGCAAAGCTGGAGGCTAACTACAAGGAGAACAAGAACAATCCGAAGAAACAGGGCGGGCTTGCTGCCCGTCTGGAGGCCATGCAGAAGCAGCAGGCTGAGATGCAGCGCCTACGCGACCAGATGAAGAAGCGGTAGCCCTTTCGAGGTACGGGGTATTATTCGAGGTGCGAGGTACGAGATTTGGTGGCGATTCGGAACGTGGGTTATGAAGGATAGTATATTAACTTTCGTATAAGGAAAAACATTTAAGTTGCGGCTAAATGTAAAACCTATATAGGGAAAGTTGCAAAACCTTCCTTCATATCCTTCATAAGATACGTTCCCAAGGCCCGGGAGGTACGTTCGGAAGGCTCGAGAGATACGTTCGGAAGGCTCGAGAGATACGTTCGGAAGGCCCGAGAGATACTAATCTCGCACCTCGCACCTCACCCCCATTTCAGTTCGAAGATCTTGTAAATGAACTTCAGGCAGATCATCGCCGAGTTGGTGTAGATGCCGTTTTCCCGGCAGGCTCTGACGTCGTCCTTGATGAGCTGCAGCTTGCTGCTTACGTCGCGCGTGCTGGCACCACCTGTGCGCATGGTGACAAAGTCTATCGGGAGGTATCGTGCGTGTATGTGCTGCTTGCGGAAGAGGCGTACCATCATCTCGTAGTCAGCTCCCAGCTTGTAGTCGGTGCGGTAGAGTCCTGCCTTGTCGAACACCTCCCTGCGGGCGTAGAACGACGGATGTGCCGGCATGAAGCCGAATCGCAGCCAGCGGGGGTGGAAGCGCTTTGAGCTGTAGTAGCGCACGCACTTGTCGGGCTCGCCGTCGCGGATGAAGTGTATGTCGCCATAGACGGCGTCGAGGCTGTCGTCATCGTCGAAGGCAGCGGCCATTCGCTCGAGCACGTCATCCGAGGTGAAGTAGTCGTCGCTGTTGATGATGCCCACGATGTCGCCCTGCGCCATGCGGATGCCTTTGTTCATTGCGTCGTAGATGCCGTTGTCCCTCTCGGAAATCCATCGCATGCGTCCTGCAAACAGTGGCTCGTAGCGGCGTACGATGTCCATCGTCGTGTCAGTGGAGCCTCCGTCGACCACGATATAGTCGATTTCATCGTAGGTCTGACGGAGTACCGACCTCAGCGTGTCCTCGATGGTTGATGCGCTGTTGTATGCTGCCGTGATAATTGAAATTCTTTTCTTCATCACATTAATAACGCGCGTAACGGTGTAATTATTGCGGACGACAAAAAAATGTTGCGTTATACAATATTTAGCATTCTTTTGGGTTATTATAGAAAATGTATCTATGACACACTATATACTCTATATCCTTGGAGCTTTCCTGATGAGCGCCCTGTGCGGATTTCTCATCATGCCTGTCATCCTGGCCTTCTGCAAGCGGAAGGGCCTCTACGACCTTCCTGACGGGCGGAAGATCCATCACAACGCCATCCCCCGCCTGGGAGGCATCAGCTTCCTGCCCAGCATGCTGCTGGCATCGC
Source organism: uncultured Prevotellaceae bacterium (assembly GCA_946539475.1). The sequence continues at coordinate 4,766 of CAMNHM010000016.1, forward strand.
TGGTGGTGGCGGCTACGGGCGACCACTATATGGAGACGCATCAGGTGAGCTTGAGCCTATGGTCGGTAGTGTTCTTCTGCAGCCTGCTGATCATCTACGTCGTGGGCATCGTCGACGACCTCGTGGGGCTGGGTGCCAGGTCGAAGTTTGCTGCGCAGATTGTTGCTGCCACGCTGCTGCCCCTCTCCGGGCTGTACATCAACAACCTCTATGGCTTCTGCGGCATCAACGAGATACCGTTCGTCGTGGGCGCTCCGCTGACGGTGTTCATCATCATCTTCACCTGCAATGCCATCAACCTCATCGACGGCATCGACGGTTTGTCGGCAGGTCTCTCACTGTTTGCCCTGACGGGCTTCCTCGTGTGCTTCCTGCGCGAGGGGATGTTTCTCTACAGCATACTTATAGCAGGGCTGATGGGCGTGCTCGTGCCCTTCCTCTATTACAACATCTGGGGTAGCGTCGAGAAGAACCAGAAGATCTTCATGGGCGACTCTGGGTCGTTGACGCTAGGCTTCATCCTGGGCTTCCTCTTCGTGAAGTTCACGATGGACAATCCGCGCGTGGCTCCCTTCCGACTGGACTCGATGGTACTGGCCTACACGCTGCTCATCGTGCCCGTCTACGACGTCGTCCGTGTGTCACTCGTACGCCTGCGCCACGGCGTGCCCGTCTTCAGGGCCGACAAGAATCATATCCACCACAAGATGATGCGCGCAGGACTCAGCCAGCATCAGGCACTGCTGGCAATCCTGGGCCTGGCAGCAGCCTACACGCTGCTGAACCTGCTGCTATGGCAGGTGTGCAGCTTCAGCATCATCGTCGGCATCGATATCGTCGTATGGCTGCTCTTCCACCTTGTGCTGAACAAGGCCATCGTCAGACGTGGAAATACTGTTTACCTGCCTAATAATAATCCCGACCTTACATGATCAAACGACTCTTCGACATCATAGCCTCGGCCTTGGGCCTCATCATCCTGGCACCCGTCTTCCTGGTGATCTACATCATCCTGAAAGTCACCACGATAGGGCCTGCTATCTTCGTGCAGGAACGCATAGGAAAGGGCGGACGCCCGTTCAATATCTATAAGTTCAGGACAATGATCGTCAACAACGAGCAGAACGGCATCCCTCAGCTTGCCGAGGCTAACGACGACCGCCTGACACCCTTCGGACGCTGGCTGCGCTCCCATCACCTCGACGAGCTGCCCCAGCTGTGGAACGTGCTGAAGGGCGACATGTCGTTCATAGGGCCGCGCCCAGAGCGGAAGTACTTCATCGACCAGATCATGGAGCACGACCCCCGCTACGTCGAGCTCTACAAGATTCGTCCAGGGCTGACGTCGTATGCCACACTCTACAACGGATATACCGACACGATGGAGAAGATGCTGCGACGCCTGGAGCTCGACCTCTATTATCTGGAGCATCGCTCGTGGTGGTTCGACCTGAAGATTATCACGAAAACCTTTGCAAATGTTCTATTTGGCAAAAAATTCTAGAATATGTAATCCCTTTTGGGATTTTTTAACTAGCGCAATGAAAAAATATAGAGATAATTAGGCGTTTTTCTCCTTTTTTTCACTACCTTTGCAGCGCAAATGCAGTATTAGACATTCTATGGGATATATAGATAAAATAGCAAACTGGTACTTTAACAGAAATACGCTGCCCTTTTGGTGTATTCTGCTCATCGATAATGCGATAGTCTTCCTATCCTTCTTTGTCATCTTCCTGCTGTTCAACGTCTCCGACCGTTCGTGGGCAAGTATCGAACTGCTGTTGCTCTCGATATTTATCTACTTGATATTCTATAATATAGGATTCCGAGTCTTCCGTACTTATTCGGGAATCCTGCGCTATTCCACGTTCGTCGACTTGCAGCGTGTGGGCTATGCGATGGCGCTGGGCTCCGCCCTTTCCTATGCCACCCATTTCCTGCTGGAGGATCGAGGACAGCTGTTCAGCCTTATCACGGGCTCGCAGATCGTCGGCGTCTTTGCCGTCGGAACATTCTCCCTGTGGATCCTGCGCATCATGGTGAAGACGTTCTACGACGTCGCCTTCGCCAGCAAGCGTGCCAAGCGTACCTATATCTTCGGCGTGAAGAACGATGGTATCGCCCTGGCCAAGCACATCCGCTCGGAGAAGCCCATGCACTTCCAGCTGAAGGGATTTGCCACGGTAGAGAAGGAGATGGAGGGGCACATCATCATGGGTACCAAGGTCGAGATGGTCGACGAGCATCTCGTGGAGAAGCTGAAGGCTGAGAAGATCGAGGCGCTCATCGTCTCACCCTACCGTCTGCGCGACTTCCGCCATAATCAGCATCTGCAGGATGAGCTCATAAAAGCGGGCATTCACATCTTCATCACCCAGCGGGCCAAGGAGATCGATGAGCCAGATGCCATCATCGACGACAAGCCACAGCTGAAGGAAATCAGCATCGAGGACCTGCTTCCGCGCGACGAGATACAGGTCGACATGGACTCCGTGGGCAGCCAGCTGACGGGCAAGTGCATCATGATTACTGGCTCGGCAGGCAGCATCGGTAGCGAGATGGTGCGACAGATTGCCATCTACAAACCGTCGGAGCTCGTGCTCGTCGACCAGGCTGAGACGCCCCAGCACGACATCCGCCTGATGATGGAGAAGCAGTGGCCTGGCATCAAGACCCACACGATTGTCGTCAGCATCTGCCAGCGTGATTATATGGATGATATTTTCCGTCGCTTCCGTCCTGCCTACGTCTTCCACGCCGCTGCCTACAAGCATGTGCCGATGATGGAGGACAACCCATCTGAGAGCGTCTATAATAATGTGGTGGGCACGCGCATAATAGCCGACCTGGCGGTGAAGTACAAGGTGCAGAAATTCGTCATGATCTCTACCGACAAGGCTGTCAACCCCACCAACGTGATGGGTTGCTCGAAGCGCATCTGCGAGATCTACGTGCAGAGTCTCGACAAGGCCATCAAGGACGGCGTGGTAGAGGGCTGCACACAGTTTGTGACCACCCGCTTTGGTAATGTACTGGGGTCGAATGGCTCCGTCATACCCCTCTTCAAGGAGCAGATTCGGTTGGGTGGCCCCATCACCGTCACCGATCCCAACATCATCCGCTACTTCATGCTTATCCCCGAGGCTTGCAAGCTCGTGCTTGAGGCTGGCACGAAGGGGCATGGCGGCGAGATATTCGTCTTCGACATGGGTCAGCCTGTGAAGATTGCCGACCTTGCCAAGCGTATGATCATGCTCAGCGGTGCGCACGATGTGGAGATTAAGTTCACGGGGTTGCGCCCTGGCGAGAAACTCTACGAGGAGGTGCTCAACGAGAAGGAGACCACGCTGCCCTCGTTCCATGAGAAGATTCGCATCGCTCAGGTTCGTGAATACGACTATCACGACGTGTGCAATGAGATCGACGAGCTGCGTGCCATCGCCAAGACTTTCGACGACATGAACACCGTTGCCAAGATGAAGCATATCGTGCCTGAGTATAAGAGCAACAACTCCGTCTACAGCAAGCTCGACAGCTGATCATTAGTACTTCCTGAAATACATCCTCAGACGCTCGTTTTCGAGCGTCATTTTTTTGTCCTCCAGCCTGAGTATGCGGAAGGTCTCTTCGAGGTGGTAGACACCATAGAAGGTCAGCATGCGTACCTCCGTCACCACGCTGTCAGAGATCAGGCGGTTGTCGATGATGGGGTCGTAGACCGTCAGCTGGTCGCCCTCGTGGCGGAAGTGGAAGAAGATGCCCAGGTAGGCATGTGTCATGTCGTGGCGGTCCTGCATCTGCAGTAGGTCTTTCTGCACCGACCAGAATATCATCCTTTGGCTGACGTCCTCTGAGCGTCCGCTCTCCAGTGTGTCCACCTGTGTCAGCTGCCAGAATCCGTCCAGCTGTCCGTTCTCCGACGTGTGGAGCTCCACACAAGCCGTCGACAGCATCATCCCCAGACAGGCGCATGCCAGTCGTCGCATCCTTTTCAGAGGGGGCTGTGTCAGTCGTCTTGTCCTTTTCATCTTCCTACTGTTAAAGTCTTGCCAATAGTCAGCTGCAGGCCGAAATTGTCGCCTAGCAGGCTGCCCCTGTCCAGTCCCAGCGCCCCTCGTACGCTCCAACCGCTGAAAGCTGTCGACGCAGGAAAGCGGTAGGTGGCCTCACCCATCAGGCTCACGTTGCGCATGGGGTGGGAGAGGGGTTTGTCGTACGTTCCGAAACCACGCTGCCAGGTGCACATCAGCCGATAGTGCAGCCCCTCCAATGGAGTACCTGCGGCAGCTATATGGAATGCCCAGAAGCGGTTGTCCTCAACGAGTATTCGTGCGTCGTCGTTGTATAGCGGTGAGCGATAGAGCGGGTTTCCCATCACCTGCCCCCAGTGCTGCCATCCTGTGAACACCCAGTGGTTGTAGTAGTTGTCGTTGCCTCCGATGTGGTCGGGCAGGTGGCGCGTATGGTCGTGGTAGATAGGGCCGCTCTGGTATTTGCTATAGATATACTCCACTACAATGTTGCTCACCCAGGGCGATGCCTTCAGCCGTAGCTCGGCTCCTACGAGCATGTCGCGGAAGTCGTAGAGCAGCCAGTCGTGGCTTTTCCACTCGTTCCACTCGTCGCCCGTCCCATAGCCGTCGTAGTCGAGGTGGAACATCTGCGACTGGTCCTCGAAGAAGTGGTCGCCATATAGCGATAGCCCCCAGTCCTCGCGGTCGTAGTTGATGCGCACCAGCCAGCTTCCCAGGTGATTGCCGTCAATGTTCTTGTAGTCCATGTCGTTCTCAATGGCATCATGACCGCTAGGCATCAGGGCGTGCCACATGCCTTTCAGACCGCCCTCATTGCTGATGCAGCTCAGCTCTGTCGAGTTGGTCTGTAGATATGACTTTCCGCCAAACTGGGCAGCCATCTCGAGTCCGATCTCCACGGTGAGCGGCTTGTCCTTCCTTCCCAGACGGGCGTAGCCAGCCTTGGTGTGTAGTGCGGCATGCTCGGTGTAGCGCGTCTGCTCTTGAGTAAAGTCGCGCTGCCACTCGTCGTCGCTTGTCAGTCCATAGCTGAGGTGCCCTTTGAAGCCTATCCAGCCGCGTGTGCCGGGGATGTCCCAGTAGTCGGGCAGTGAGAGCCTCACCTGTGGCACAGGACGTGCGTTAATGCCCAGCGTCTGTGCGCCCGTGCTGAGCTCTTGGTTTTTCAGCTCCATGGGCTGCTCCTTGCATCCGATGGTCAGCAGCCCTTTCATCAGCCCCACCTCGGCATAGGCCTGCTGCAGCACGAGGTCGCTGGTGAAGCCTGACGTAGCAGCCATGTCGAGGCCAAACCCCCAGCGCACAGCCTTGCAGCTGTCCTGGCGGCTGTCGCGAAACATCCCTGCCCTGACATAGCCGCTGGTCTTCTCCAGTGAGCTCAGACCATGACGATTGGCGTTCAGCCACAGCGGAGCATGCTCACCGCTGGCAGTCGTCGTCTGTGCCTCGGTGCTCACCTCTATCTGTGCCTGTGCCATCATGGCCCAGATCGTTGCTATAAGGATGAGGATGCTTCGTTTTTTCATCGATTGCTCCTAATTATGGTGCAAAGGTACGAATAAGCGAGCGAAATTCCAAATTTATTTGAGAATTTCCGAGCGAGAGTACCTTCGGCGTCAGCCAAAGGTACGAATAAGCGAGCGAAATTCCAAATTTCTTCGCGCATTTCTTTTTTTATAGGTGCTCAGGCGAGCAAGCTCGGTTTTTTGAGAATTTCCGAGCGAGAGTACCTTCGGCGTCAGCCAAAGTTCCTCTTTTTTGGGGGTTATAGGGATTTTCCTCTATCAATTTAGGGAAAATCCTTTGTGTGGCCAGAAAAAAAGCTGTTATTTTGCAGCATGAAACAACAAATGGCATGTTCAACAACTCAAAAAAGAATACAATTATGAAGAAGATGATCTTTTCACTGCTTGCCATGCTGACGATAGCAGTATCGGCTAGCGCCATGTCCTACGAGCAGGCTCGTAACGAGGCACTCTTCCTCACCGACAAGATGGCCTACGAGCTGAACCTGACTGATGCGCAGTATGAGGCCGCCTACGAGATTAACCTCGACTACCTCATGGGAGTCACGAGTCAGTACGACGTGTTTGGCCCTTACTGGGAGCGCCGCAACCTCGATCTGAGCTTTATACTCTTCTCTTGGCAGTGGGATCTCTACCGTGCTGCCACCTATTTCTACCGTCCCCTGTTCTTCGATGCAGGCTATTGGCACTTCGGCATCTATGCCCGCTATCCACATCGCGACTACTTCTACTTCGGACGTCCCACCTTCTACGTCACCTATCGTGGAGGCCACTCCTGGCGCATGAACGGCGGGCGCAGCTACTACGAAGGACGTCGTGACTACTATCGCCCTGCCCATCACACCCGCGACCAGCACTTCGGCATGCGCAACGGATGGGATCGTGGCGACTATCGCGGCGGCAACATGAACAGCCGTCCCAGCTCCACTCATGTCACTGGTGGCAACAGCTTCAATGAGCCAGGCAATGGCCGCACGCTCCACGTCGGTGGCAGCCGGAATGGCGGTCAGCAGGGTGGCTTCGGCAGCGGACGCTTTGGTGGCAACGACCGTCAGGGTAATGGCGTCGGCGACCGTCAGGTGAACGGCGGACTGGGCAGCCGGCAGCAGACGCTGCCTTCCAACGGCACACAGTCGCGTGGCACCCTTGGTGGCGACCAGCCTCGTCAGGGCGTCACTAACAGCAATGGCAACTTCGGTGGGTCGCGTACTGGCGGCTCACAGACTCCTACGGTAACCCGTCCTACGGTCACTACGCCTCAAGGCAGTCGTTCCACGGTTACTAGTCCTCAGGTCAGCCGTCCCTCCGTCAGCACCTCGCGCACCACAGGCACCTTCGCAGGCAGTCGCAGCAATACCGTTGGCGCAACTGTCAACCGTAGTGCCGGCTCGCTGAGCACTGGTGCAAGCACTACCCGCAGCAATGTCAGCAGCGGACGTAGCGGTGGCTCCGTCAGCAGCGGGCGCAGCGGTGGCAGCAACAGCCACGGCAGCTTTGGAGGCGGACGCAGATAAAACGTGGTACTTGCAGAACGTCAAAGGGGTGCCAACGCCAGAAAAACGGAAGTTATAGTGGCGTATGGCACCCTTATTGGCTGTTTTTCGCATCTTCGACTAAAGAAAATCATCCCTTTTGTTCTCCCTTCCTCGAAATTTTAGTACCTTTGCACCCAAATTACCAAAATGGCATAATTGAATCATGGCAAAAGAACTTAAAGATTTGACAAAACGGGCCGATAACTACTCTCAGTGGTACAACGACCTGGTGGTAAAGGCCGACCTCGCCGAGCAGTCGGCTGTGCGCGGATGTATGGTGATCAAGCCCTATGGCTATGCCATCTGGGAGAAGATGCAGCATGAACTCGACCGGATGTTCAAGGAGACGGGTGCTCAGAATGCCTACTTCCCCCTGCTCATCCCAAAGTCGTTCCTCTCGCGCGAGGCGGAGCATGTGGAGGGCTTCGCCAAGGAGTGTGCCGTTGTGACGCACTATCGTTTGAAGGCTACTGAGGACAAGAGTGGCGTGACGGTGGACCCCGCTGCCAAGCTCGAGGAAGAGCTTATCATTCGCCCTACTTCGGAGACCATTATTTGGAACACGTATAAGAATTGGATTCATTCTTGGCGCGACCTGCCCTTGATGTGCAACCAGTGGTGTAATGTGATGCGCTGGGAGATGCGCACGCGTCCTTTCCTGCGCACGTCGGAGTTCCTGTGGCAGGAAGGCCATACTGCCCATGCTACTCGCGAGGAGGCTGAGCAGGAGGCAAAGCAGATGCTGAAGGTCTATGCCCGGTTTGCTGAGGAGTGGATGGCAGTCCCCGTAATCCAGGGCGTGAAGAGCGAGACGGAGCGCTTCGCCGGTGCTCTCGACACCTATACCATCGAGGCGATGATGCAGGATGGCAAGGCACTGCAGAGTGGTACGAGCCACTTCCTGGGGCAGAACTTTGCCAAGGCCTTTGAAGTGACCTACCTGAACAAAGAGAACAAGCCCGAATATGTCTGGGCTACGAGCTGGGGCGTGTCGACGCGACTCATTGGTGCACTCATCATGACCCACTCCGACGACAATGGCCTCGTGCTGCCTCCGCGTCTGGCACCTATCCAGGTGGTGATCATCCCCATTGCCACAAAGCCAGAGCAGATGGAGATCGTGAACCGCGAGGTGAAGCCCATTATCGAGGGGCTGCGCCAGAAGGGCATCTCGGTGAAGTTCGACGATGCTGACAACAAGCGTCCAGGCTTTAAGTTTGCTGACTATGAGCTGAAGGGCGTGCCCGTACGTCTGGTGCTCGGAGCTCGCGATCTGGAGAACGGCACGATTGAGCTGATGCGTCGTGACACGCTTGAGAAGGAGACATTGCCTCTTGAGGGTATCGTCGAACATGTGGAGCAGCTGCTGGAGGATATTCAGCGCAACATCTTCGAGAAGGCTCGCAAGTATCGTGACGAGCGCATCTATGAGTGCGACGACTACGAAGAGTTCAAGGAGCGCATCAAGGACGGTGGCTTCTTCCTCTGCCACTGGGACGGCACAGCCGAAACCGAGGCCCGCATCAAGGAGGAGACACAGGCCACGATTCGCTGCGTGCCTTTCGGCGTTGAGCAGACACCAGGCATCGATATGGTGAGCGGCAAGCCTTCGAAGGCTCGGGTGATCATCGCTCGCAGCTACTGATAGCTATGCTTTCTCGCTGCGCTTCAGCTCTTCAATGAAGCGGCTGAGGCGGTCCATCTCCTCCGGGATGCGTATTTGCTGCGGGCAGTGTTTCTCCGATATGCATCGTCCACACTTGATGCAATGGTCGGGTTGGCGTTCGCGCTCCACCTCCCGGTCGAGACTGATGAGAAAGCGACGACGATTCTCGCGATACTGCGGGTCGCCTGCATCTTGCGGCAGGCGGCCCGCAATCTTTATCTTGTTGTAGTGGGTGAAGATTGTGGGTATGTCGATGCCGTAGGGGCAGGGCATGCAGTATTGGCAGGCGTTGCAGGGGATTGTTTCCTCTTCCATCATCTGGTGCGCAATCTTTGTGTCGAGCATCTCCTGCTCTTCTTTGGTAAGCGGTTTTAATGGGCAGTAGCTCAATAGATTATCCTTGAGGTGCTCCATGTAAGTCATGCCGCTGAGCACGGTGAGCACACCCTCGGGAGTACCCGCGTAGCGGAAAGCCCAGGAGGCGATGCTACGTTCGGGATCCTTCTGCTTGAGCTGGTTGACGACATACTGGGGCAGGTTGGCCAGCCGGCCTCCCAGTAAGGGCTCCATGATGACGGCAGGGATGCCACGCGAGTGCAGCTCCTCGTAAAGGTAGGAGGCGTCGGTGTTGCCGTCGTTGATCTCGTTGGCATACTGCCAGTCGAGATAGTTCAGCTCCACTTGCACGAAGTCCCAATGGTACTTGTCGTGCAGGGGGATGAGTTCGTCGAACACGTCCTGACGCCCGTGGAAGGAGAATCCGAGGTTGCGTATGCGCCCGGCCTTGCGTTCCTCGATGAGGAAGTCCATGACGCCATTGTCGACATATCGCTTGTTGAACTCCTCCATGCTGCCGCCGATGGCATGCAGCAGGTAGTAGTCGATGTAGTCTACCTGCAGCTCTCGCATGGAGTCGTTGTACATTTTCTTGGCTCCTTCGAGCGTCTGATAGTCGGGGGAGAAGTTCGACAGCTTCGTCGCTACGAAATACTTTTCGCGTGGCAGCCGGCTCTGGGCTTTCAGCGCGATGCCCGTGCAGCGCTCAGAAAGGCCTCGGGAGTAGACGGGCGACGTGTCGAAGTAGTTCACACCGTGCTCGATGGCGTAGTCGATCTGGCGGTTGATCATGTCCTGGTCGAACTCTTCGGTGCCTTCCTTCATGGGCAGACGCATCATCCCGTAGCCTAGCAGCGACACGCGGTCGCCCGTCGAGGGACATGTGCGGTAGGTCATCTGCCCAATGGGTGGTTCGAGCTGGTTCTTGTAGTCGTCGGCAGTAGCGTTGCCTTCTTTTTTTCCTGCACAGGCAGCCAGTGCAGCTGCCGAGCCTGCTCCTATCATCTTCAGGAAGGAGCGGCGGGATATGTTGCGGTCTTTCTTTTCCATAGTGTGTCTAAATCGTTTTGTGTACTTCATGCCCTTCGACATGTATTGCCGACAAGGGCCTCACCGGACATACGTATTCACAGGCGCCACAGCCTATGCAGGCACTTTCGTTGATGGCGGGCACAGAGGGCGACAGGTCGTCGTCAGGATCGCTAGGCATCATGGTGATGGCTCCCGCGGGGCAGTGGCGTGCGCAGTTTCCGCACTCGTCTTCACCCTTTGCAGAGATACACTCGCTGACGACAACGATGGCGTGTCCGATTTGTATGCTCGACTTGGCGATGGCGTCGATAGGCTTGATGGCTCCGGCAGGGCACACCTCCGAGCAGCGCGTGCACTCCGGACGGCAGTAGCCGCGGTCGTAGCTCATCGTGGGCTGCATGAGGCTCATGAGGCTGTTGCTGGGGCGCAGCACACCATTGGGGCATTCCGAGACGCATAGCATGCAGCCCGTGCAGCGTGTGGCCATATTCTTGGCAGAGAGCGAGCCGGGAGGCGTCAGCGGTGTCAGCCGCTCGGGACTCTGCTTGGCCTTGATGGCTGCCAGTCCGCCGTCGACGTGCTTCTCCTGTGCGAGGGCAGCAGTGGTGGCCATTGCCGTTGCCAGCAGGAACGAACGCTTCGTGGCGTCGACTTTGTCGGCATGAGCTTCGTCGTGATGGATCTTACCTTTATAAGGCTTGTAGGCGATGGCTCCCGAGTGGCATTTCCCTATGCAGTCGAAACAGGCTACGCAGCGAGAGTAGTCGATGCGGTGGTTCTTGAAGTCAATGCACGACGCTTTGCAGTTGCGGCTGCATAGCGAGCAGTTGACGCATTTGTCGGTGTCAATCTGTATGCGCAGCCATGAGAATCGTGCAAGGAACGACAGCAGCGTGCCAACGGGGCAGACGGTGTTGCAATAGGTGCGCCCGCCGCGCCATGCTAATACGAAGAGCAATACGAGCGTTGCCACGGCGATGATGAGCACGGGCATGGACTTCAGCCATACGTCGACTGAATAGAAGGCATAGCTGTCGGCACGCTCAGCGACGGAGGCCAGCAGGTTGTTGCCCAACTGCCACAGCGGCTGGAAGATCAGCGTCATGATTCGTCCGAAGGCACTGTAGGGCGCCAACAGCTGGACGATGCTGCCGATGCCAGCCAGAAAGGCCACGACGAGTAGCGCCAGCATGGCATATCGCAGCCAGCTGACGGCTGGTGAATAGCTGTAGCGGTTTTTCTTTGCCTTGCGTCCAAACCATCCGAAGATGTCCTGCAGGATGCCTAGCGGACAGATGACGGAGCAGTAGACGCGTCCGAAGACAAGTGTCAGCGCCGCCAGTGCGACGATGACCACAACGTTGAGGGCTAGGATTGCTTCCAGGGCTTGTACCTTGGCCATCCATCCCAGCCAAGCGTGGGCAGTCCCCGTGAAGTCGAGGAAAAGCCATGACAGCCCTATCATGAAGATGGCTGCCAGCGTGATGCGGATTTTTCTTAACATAGTTGTTGTTTTGGAGATTTGTCTGTATGCGGTTTAGCGGGCACCAGGAGGATACTCACCTCGTAGAGCAGCCAGATGGGCAGGCTGACCACCAGCAGTGTGAAGATGTCGGTAGTAGGAGTGATGATAGCCGCCACGATGAGGATACACACCACGGCATGTCGGCGGTAGCTGCGCATGAGCTGTCGGCTGACGAGCCCCATGCGCCCCAGTATGGCCGTGACGACTGGCAGCTCGAACACCACTCCGATGACGAGGCACATCGAGATGAGCGTGTCGATATACGACTGCAGCGTGAGCATGTTGTCGATGTCGGCGCTCACTTGGTAGGTGCCCAGGAAGCGCACCGTCAGGGGGAAGATGATGAAGTAGCAGACCATCGTGCCCACGATGAACATCAGGTAGGACGAGCCGACGATCCAGTAGGCTGCCCGCCGCTCGTTGCTGTAGAGGCCTGGCGATACGAATCGGAATAGCTGGTACAGGACATAGGGCGATGCGCACAGCAAGCCGGCATAGGCAGCTGTCCGCATGTGGGTCATGAACTGCTCCGTGAGTCCTGTGTTGATGAGGTGGATGGCGAAGGGCGGGACACCCATCAGCCGGAAGGTGACGAAGTCGCTCGTCGTGGGGGCGAGGACCACTGCAAAGAGCCACTCCTTCATGCAGAAGGCTATGATGGCAAACGCCACGATGGCTACCAGCGATCGCACGATGGTCCATCGCAGCACGTCGAGATGTTCCCAGAATGTGGCAGGTTGCTCACTCATCAGTCTTCTTCACCTCGTCGTCGATCTCCTTCATCCCGTCCTTGAAACTCTTCACGCCCTTTCCCAGGCCTTTCATCAGCTCGGGAATCTTAGCCCCTCCGAAGAGCAGCAGCACGACCAGGGCAATGAGCAGTACCTCCTGGCCGCCGAGGCCAAAGATGAGTGTGGTCTTTAGTCCAATCATGATTCTCTTTTGTTTCGTTAATGGATAATTCTGTTGCAAAATTACACTTTTTTTGAGAAAACTGCAAGAAAGAGCCTAAAATTGTGTACCTTTGCAAGCAAAAAATCTAGATTATGGGATTTTGGAAAACGTTTTTCGGGGGAGAGAGTGACCCCGAGGAAGAAAAGAAGAACGCTCAGGATAGGAATTTCGAGCTGCTGAAGTACGATGGCATCAAGGCCATGCGCTACAGTCAGCCGGATTATGCCGTGAAATGTTTCGAGGAGGCTCTGAAGGTCAAGGATGACCCTGAGGTGCGCGACTACCTCTCGCGTGCCTTCCTCCGCCTGGGGAAGATTGACGAGGCACTTGAGCAGTTAAAAGCCGTGGCGCAGGCCGAGCCCGACAATGTCAACCTGCTGCTCCAGGCAGCCAGCGTGGCCTACATGAAGGAGGACTATGCTCAGATGACCGCTCTCTGCGAGCAGGCATTGGCCCTTCAGCCCGACCATGCTCTGGTCCACCTTATTTATGCTAAGGCCGAGCTGGGTCAGCAGAACATGGTGCAGGCCATTGCCCGCCTCACAAAGGCCATTGCCCTCGACGATGAGCTGGCTGAGGCTCATCTGCTGCGTTCACAGACGCTGCTGCGCATGGGCGATCTCGACGGCGCTGCGGCAGATGGCCAGTGGCTGGCGGAGCATACCGACGGCGACGAGGACTCGCTGTTGCTCCTCGCTCGGCTAGAGGCTGCCAAGGGACATCAGCAGGAGGCCATCGACAACTATACGAAGGTGATTGACGTCAATCCCTTCCACCTCGACGCTTACCGTGAGCGCGGAAAGCTGCGCTTCGACATGGGCGACAAGCAGGGCGCTGAGGCCGACCTTCAGAAGGTGCTGGAGTTGAATCCTGGCGAGATGGCCGACGTCAGTGGCGAGTATTCCGCCGAAGGCATCGAACAGAAGACACGCCAGGCATATTCCAACATGAACCCCTTTGGCATCTGACCGTCATGAGGATGAACACCGGATATGGTCGCGAAGGCGACTACGACCACTTTGTGGTCAGCGAAGAGGCTGGTCTGCTCGAGTTCCTTCTGGCGAACGTCGCCCAGAGTCGTACGAAGGTCAAGGCCACCCTTCAGGGACGTGGCATCAAGGTCGACGGAAAGACCGTCACACAGTTTGACTTCCAGCTGAAGCCGGGGATGAAGGTGGCCGTCAGCCGTACGAAGCGCAACCAGCAGTCGTTCAAGAGCCGCTATGTGAAGATTGTCTATGAGGACCGCTGGCTTATCGTCGTCGAGAAGAACGTCGGCATCCTGTCGATGGCTGCCGGCCACTCGTCGCTGAACGTGAAGAGTGTCCTCGACGACTATTTCCGTAAGTCGCGCCAGAAATGTACGGCTCACGTCGTCCATCGCCTCGACCGCGACACCAGCGGCCTGATGGTCTATGCCAAGGACATCGATACTGAGCAGATACTGGAGCACAACTGGCACGAGATTGTCTACGACCGTCGCTACGTGGCAGTCGTCAGCGGGGAGATGGAGCACGATGAGGGCACCATCGAGAATTGGCTGAAGGACAACAAGGCCTACATCACCTATTCGTCGCCAACCGACAACGGCGGCAAGCTGGCCATCACCCACTATCACGTGCTCGACCGCACGACAGAGCACTCCCTCGTAGAGTTTCAGCTGGAGACGGGGCGTAAGAACCAGATCCGCGTACATGCCGCCGACATGGGCCATCCCGTCTGTGGCGATACCAAGTACGGCAATGGCGACGACCCGCTGCACCGCCTCTGCCTGCATGCCTGGCTGCTCTGCTTCACCCATCCCGTGACGAACGAACCGATGGAGTTCGAGACACCTATACCCACCACTTTCAAACAACTATTCCGCCGATGAGCAACGCTGGCTTTTATATCTTTGCCGTCATCGCCATTATCGTGGCCGTGCTGCTGGTGAAGCATGTCGTGACATGCCTCATGCGAAGCATTGTCATTGTGGCACTGCTGATTATCCTGGCACTGGCCTACTACTTCTTCGTAGGGCAGTACGACCCGGAAATCCACGATGCCGTGCAGGGCGCCTGGGACAAGTATAATCAGTAAGTCGACTCAGTACCTGACGCAATGGCTTGAGCGTCAGCCGTTGGCAGTCTCTTCGTCGAAGTATCGGTCGAAGGCCTGCCGTAGTGCTGTGGGGTTGGCGATGATGGCGCGAAGCTCGTTGAGATTCGCCTCGTTGGGCGAACCGACAATCCATAGGCGTATGTAGCCGTGGGCGGAGTACTTCTCGTCCATGTGCTGGCGGAAGCGCTGCCACTGCTGCTCTTTGTCCAGCTGGGGGTAGTTGCTGAGCCCATATTGCACCGTACGCCGGAATACCTGCTCGGCGTCGATGTCACGGTCGGCTTCGGCAACGATCTTTCCGTAGAGGCTGCGCGGCGCCCGTGAGGCGGAGGCACGATGGTCCTCGACGGCCTCTTTCATCAGCTTGATCTGCTCAGCATTGAACCACCGCTTCAGGCGCGCATCCTGTGCGAGGATCTTGCCGCCCGTGATGTGATGGATGGCGCGCGGCCCCGACATGCCCAGGTCGTGATAGGCGGCTATGGCATAGGCCATGTTGACATCGGCACCCGTACGGTCGGCCAGCTCCAGCGAGCGACGTATGACGCGCGTGACGTGTTCCATGTTGTGCGCTTTGTCGAAAGCGGCATAGCGGGGCAGGATCTGCGTCTCGATAAATTCCATCAGGTCAAGGCTAGGACTTCTCTTTGGCATAAGTTTTTTGATTGAAAGTTTGCAAATTTAGCAATAATTTTCTACTTTTGCAAGCGAAAAGCAAATTATTTTTCATTATGGACGTCAAGAAAGACTCTTTCAAGGCATGGGTGCTGGCTGCCAGACCCAAGACGCTGACGGGTGCGGCCGTGCCCGTGATGATTGCGCTGGCGCTGGCGTGGGCCGATGCCAAGGCTGCAGGACAGCCTTTCAGTGTCCTGGCAGCTGTGCTGTGCATGCTCTTCGCGTTTATCATGCAGATTGATGCGAACTTCATTAACGACTATGTCGACTTCGTCAAGGGCACCGACGACCGCAGCACCCGCCTGGGGCCTGAGCGTGCCTGTGCGCAGGGGTGGGTGAGCATCCGTAGGATGGAGCATGCCATCGTAGCCACCACGTCGCTGGCCTGTGCCGTCGGGCTGCCCCTTGTCTGGTATGGCGGGTGGGAGATGATTATTGTCGGCCTGGTGTGTGTGCTGTTCTGCTTCCTCTATACCACCCACCTATCGTATATGGGGTTGGGCGACGTGCTCGTGCTGGTGTTCTTCGGCCTCGTGCCTGTCTGCATCACCTACTACCTCCAGCTGCATGTCGTCACCTGCGAGGTGCTGACGGCATCGCTGGCCTGCGGCTTGGTCATCGATGCGCTGCTGCTGGTGAACAACTTCCGCGACCGCGACACCGACCGCCAGGCAGGCAAACGGACGCTTGTCGTTCACATCGGGCCCCGGGCCTCGCTGGCGCTCTATCTGGGTGTAGGCGTCGCGGCTTGTCTGCTGGGGCTGGTGTTCGGCTTTCAGGGAGGTCACTGGATGGCCGTCGTACTGCCGCTGCTCTATCTGCTGCTCCATTTCCTCACTTTCCTCAAGATGCGGCGCATTTGGGAGGGGCGGGCGCTGAACGGCTGCCTGGGAGAGACGGCACGCAACATCTTCGTCTATGGCCTGCTCGTGACCGTTGGATTGCTGCTATGAAGGCTTCTCTGCTGAACGAAGGAGCCGAGCTCGCTGCCCCTAATGACTGATGTTGCTCAGCAGAGACAGCCTCTTGCGATACCAAAACAAGTTGTTTTGGTCAGCAAAGAGGCTGACCTTGCTAATCAAAGTGGCCTACTTTGAAGACCAAAACAACTTGTTTTGGTGTCGGGCGAAGCCCACTAGCGATTGCTTAGTGGCCGTCAGCCCTGTGCTTCCCGACAATGTCGAGCAGCTCTCCGAAGTGTGCTATCTGCACCATTCGCGGATGCTCGAAGTGCTCGGCGTGCTCCAGCTGCCATGTCACGTGGAAGGGTATGTACACCGCCTGACAGCCCACGGCCAGTGCGGGGGCGATGTCGCTCTTCAGCGAGTTGCCCACCATCAGCATCTGCTGCGGCGCGATGTCCAGCCGCTGGCAGAGGTGTCGGAACTCGGGCTCCCCCTTGTCGCTCGTGATCTCTACGTGGCTGAAGAACTTCAGCAGCCCTGAGCGTTCCAGCTTGTGCTCTTGGTCGAGCAGCTCGCCTTTGGTGAAGGCCACCATCGGCATGCCCCTATTCTGTAGCTCTTCCAGCGTCGCCTCCACCTCGGGCAGCGGCGTGCAGGGGAATTCCAGCAGCGAGTAGCACTGGCTGAGGATGTCGTTGATCGTCGCGGCAGCCATCTCGTAGTGGCTGACGCGCATGGCAGTCTCGAGCATCGACAGTGTGAAAGCCTTCACGCCGAAGCCCAGCAGCCGCATGTTCTTTCGTTCGGTGGAGAAAAGCTCGAGGGCGGCCGTCTCACGGTCCACCCACGGCGTCAGCTCGTCGTAAAGCCGTTGCATGACTCGTTCGAAGTGTCCCTGACAGTCCCAGAGGGTGTCGTCGGCATCGAACGCTATGATTCTGATGTCTTCTTTGTTCATTGTTCTTGTTCGTTGTCGTAGAGCGTGAACCGTGCGGGCAGGTTCGACAGCTCAATCTCTTTCCGCCTGTCGGCGTCGGTCATGTATGCGATGTACCACGAGGGCGGCAGCTCCATCCATAGTGTGGAGTCCGTCGGAGCGGCGACGGCTGGCGTCAGCAGGAGCGTTGCCTCCATGTTAGGAAATCCGCCTCCTGTCTGCTCGGAGAACTCCTTGCTCCGCTTGTCGCTCGTGTAGTCGCGCCCTGCATAGTAGAATTTGTAGCGCACTTCGGCGGGATAGAGCGTGCCGTCGCTGCGCTCGGCGTAGCCGACGTAGTAGTCGCGCGTCCAGCGGTCGATGTGGTAGCCCATCAGGCGGGCGAAGCCATAGAGGAAGGCATCGGTGCGCTCGCGGCGGTTGGTCTTCGTGCCTGTGTAGCGGCTGGCCTGGCGGACGATGCAGCGGGCTGTGTCGACGATGAGCCATCCGCGGTCGTCGTTGCTGTTCTCCTTCGATCGGAAGCGTAGTCGGACGTCGTCGTCGCCGCAGCCCTTGCGGTCTGCGCTCTCATAGAAGCGGTGCTGGCGTATGAAGGCATTGTCCAGCTCGGCCATGAAGTCCTCGTAGAGCATGCGGCGCAGGTTGCTCGTGTCGGTGAGCAGGGTGCTGTCGGCAGCCACGATGCGTGCGGTGTCGGCGCTGAGGGCGTAGCGGCGGTGCTGGCGGCTCTTCATCTGCAGCATCCCTGTCATCTGGAGGCGGTAGAGGCTGTTGTTGCCGATGCTCTGCGTGGTATAGGCGAAATGCTCAGCCGAGGGCACCGAGAAATAGGCCTGCTCCTTCGTCTTCACCGCCTGTCGCAGCTTGCGCCTGATCCACTCGGGCTCCTCGCTGGTGACGACCACCTCGCTCATCTGCTGGTATCGGGGCTCCATGAACAGCGTGTCTGTCAGCCGGCTGACGACGCGTTGCTCGTAGTTCAGGTGCGACAGCGTCAGCCGTCGGAAGTCGAAGGCAACGACGGCCTTCCCCGTCTCGTCGCTGATGCACGAGCGGAAGCGTCCGTTCTCCTTTGTGTAGAGTGAGGCGTGGGCGATGGGCTGGCGTGTCATAGCGTCGGCCACAACCACCGTCCGACGCTGTGCCTGGCCGTGTGAAAGTCCTGTCAGCAGTAGCGTGATGAGCAACAGCCCACGGCAACCGTACCATAGATGATCTACCATATGCATCTGCAAAATTAGCTATTATTCTCCAATCTTGTGGCATTTGAGTTCATAAATAATGCTAAATATTCCTCTTCCTCTTTGTCGTTTCGACAAAAAACCACTAAATTTGCTCTAAAAACCATATTATGCCATGCTCGTAAAAACTTTCTGCGCAGCAGTGACGGGTCTTGAGGCGATCACTGTGACGGTTGAGACCAGCATCAGTCGTGGTACGCTGCGCCATCTTTCAGGCCTTCTCGACGGTGCCGTCAAAGAGAGTCTCGATCGCATCAAGGCTGCTGTAGAGAACAACGGCTATAAGTTTCCCGTGGCCGACATCACCATCAACATGTCGCCGGCCGACCTGAAGAAGGAGGGCAGCGGCTATGACCTGCCTGTAGCCGCTGGCATCCTGGGAGCCACGGGCGTCCTCGCCATCGCCTCCCTCCACGAGTATATGCTCGTTGGCGAGCTGGGCCTCGACGGACGGCTGCGCCCCGTGCGCGGCATCCTGCCTGTGGCTATACGTGCCAGGGCAGAGAAGTTCAAGGGACTTATCGTCCCTCAGGAGAATGTCCGCGAGGCTGCCGTGGTCAACAATCTCGACGTCTACGGCATGACGTCGCTCAGCGATGTGGTCAAGTTCTTCAACGGCCAGCAGACTTTCCAGCCCACCGTCGTCGACACTCGAAAGGAGTTCTATGCCCGTCAGTACAGCTTCGACCTCGACTTTGCCGACGTGCGCGGTCAGGAGAGCGTGAAGCGGGCATTGGAGGTGGCTGCCGCCGGTGGCCACAACCTCATCATGATTGGCCCGCCGGGCTCAGGAAAGTCGATGATGGCCAAGCGATTGCCGTCGATACTTCCTCCGCTGACGCTTGCCGAGAGTCTTGAGACGACCCAGATACACTCCGTGGCGGGTAAGCTGAAGAGCGACACGTCGCTCATCTCGCAGCGTCCCTTCCGTGCCCCTCACCACTCTATCTCGCAGGTGGCTCTCTGCGGTGGAGGCAGTAATCCGCAGCCGGGCGAGATCTCGATGGCCCACAACGGCGTGCTTTTCCTCGACGAGCTGCCCGAGTTCAGCCGCTCCGTCCTGGAGGTGCTGCGCCAGCCGCTCGAGGATCGCCATATCACCATCAGCCGTGCCAAGTACTCCATCGACTATCCGGCATCCTTTATGTTCGTAGCCTCGATGAACCCCTGTCCTTGCGGCTATTACGGTGACCCCACCCACACTTGTGTCTGCACCCCTGGCCAGATTCAGCGCTACATGAACAAGATATCCGGGCCACTCCTCGACCGCATCGACATCCACTGCGAAATCCAGGCTGTGCCCTTCGCCCAGCTATCGCAGATGAAGCCCGGCGAGCCGTCGGCGGCAATCCGCGAGCGAGTGATCAAAGCCCGCAAGGTTCAGGAGGAGCGCTTCAAGCCCTACAAGGGCGTCCACTCGAACGCCATGATGAGCGAGCGCATGCTCCACGAGTTTGCCGAGCCCGATGCCGCCTCGCTCGACATGCTCCGCATGGCCATGGAGCGATTAAAGCTAAGTGCCCGCGCCTATAGCCGCATCCTGAAGGTGGCCCGCACCATCGCCGACCTCGCTGGCAGCGAGAAGGTCGAGTCTGTCCACATTGCCGAGGCCATCGGCTACCGCAACCTTGACCGTGGCGACTGGGCGGAGCGGGGAATATAATAAATTAAGGTATAGGGAATATGGACGAACAGCAGAATATCATTATCTATCGCACGGCGGATGGACGGGCTTCAGTGGCACTTTATGCCAAGGATGGTAAGATTTGGCTGAACCAGCAGCAGATGGCAGAACTTTTGCCACCTCAAAGCCAAATATCAGCATGCATATAGCTAATGTGTTGAAAGAAAAAGAGTTGTACAAAGATTCAGTTGTTAAGGAATTCTTAACTACTGCTGCAGATGGCAAGAACTACAATGTGGTTTTCTGCTCTTTGGAGATGATTATTGCGGTGGGCTATCGTGTCCGTGGAGTGCGAGGCACCCAGTTTCGCCAGTGGGCAACTGAGCATCTGACGGAGTATCTTGTCAAGGAGCCTCCTGACTTTCCAAGAAAAGGATATTTTGCAAGGTAAAGGCTCTGTCTCTAACGCAGAGGCAGAAGAAATAGTCCGCAGCGTCTATGACGTTTTCAACGCTAAGCGTAAGCAGCTAGATGCACAAATAGCTGATGCTGAAGATATAAAGATGTTGGAAGACTTGGAGAAGAACATTATAGGAAAGAACAAAAGGTAATATGATTTTGACAATGAAGAGACAGATGGTAATATGTGTGATGCTAGCCCTGATGGCCCTGATGGCTCAGGCGAGCAGTGGTATTTATAATGTACGCGAGTATGGCGCTGTGGGCGACGGTAAGACGCTGGACCACACGGCGATTAACAAAGCCATCGAGGTAGCCACGGCGGCTGGCGGCGGACGCGTGGCGCTGCCAGCCGGCACGTACCTTTGTGGCAGCATTCGGCTGAAGAGCAACGTCGACCTGCACCTGATGGCGGGAGCCACCATCCTGGCTGCACCTGCCGAGATGAAGGTCTACGACGAGAGCGAGGTCTTTGGGGCACCTGAATATCAGGACGGCGGGCATACCTATTTCCATAACTCGCTCATCTGGGCTGAGGGGCAGCACAACGTGTCGATAACAGGCCAGGGACGCATCGATGGTGAAGGACTGACCAAGCGTGACACCGAGAGCGGAGGCAACGTGCATGGCGGCTCCATTGGCACCGGCGACAAGGCCATCGCCCTGAAGCAGTGTCGTAACGTCACCATCCGCGACATCACCATCTATCGTGGCGGTCACTTTGCCATCATTGTCACTGGCTGCGAGATCGGCACCATCGACAATGTGACCATCGACACCAATCGCGACGGCATCGACATCGACTGCTGCAAATACTTTACCGTGAGCAACACGAAGGTGAACACTCCCACCGACGATGCCATCGTGCTGAAGAGCTCGTATGCCCTGAAGCGACCCGTGCTCTGCGAGCACATCCTCATCACCAACTGCATTGTCACGGGATATAAGCTTGGCACCTTCCTCGACGGCACTTATGTTCCGGAGAAGGTGAACTGGGTGTGCGGGCGCATCAAGCTGGGCACTGAGTCGAACGGCGGCTATCGCAACATCACCATCTCCAACTGCACCTGCATGTGGAGCTCAGGTCTGGCCTTCGAGGTGGTCGATCAAGGCAAGATGGAGAACATCGTGGTCGACAATATCTCGATGAGCCACGTCCATCACTATCCCATCTACATCACCACCGGCTGTCGCAACCGCGGCCCGAAGGAGCGCACCGAAGTGTCGTCGGCCCGCGACATATATATAAATAATGTGGTGGCCGACGCCTGCGACTCGCTGGCAGGCATCATTGTCACTGGTATGGAGGGAACGCCTATCCGCAACGTGTCGCTGAGCAATATCCGCATACAGTATCGTGGCGGGGGACGGAAGGTGACGACACCCTATCGCGAGCAGGGCACCAACTACCCCGAGCCGCGCTGGGCTGGCCCTACACCGGCATACGGACTCTTTGCCCGTCATGTCGATGGACTGCGCCTTCATAATGTGGAGTTTGAACTGATGCGACCCGATGAGCGACCCGACATCGTACTTGAGGATGTGACGGGCGCAGAGGGCATACCCTCGTCAAGATGACACGATGCTAAGCTGATGACCTATCGCTCATAGAGATGGAACATGCGCTCCATGGGCTGCCATTTCTCGTCGCTGCGCGCATCAGCCGCACAGCCTTGGAACTGTGCAACGAAAGCCTCCCACTCGGCCTGGCGGGGCAGGGTGGCGAGGCGGTCCATCGCCTCCTGCCAGGAGAATTCGGCAGGGGCGTCGACTATCATCACCAGACGGTTGCCAAGGATGTAGATCTCCATCTCGAGGATGCCCACCTCGCGGATTCCCTCGAGCACCTCTGGCCAGCAGTGTTCCTCTGAGTGCCACTTACGATACTGTGCGACGAGCTCTGGCTGGTCGCTGATTTCCAGAAGCTGCACATAACGCTTCACCTTGCCTCCTGAGAGGGCTTGTACGTAGCCTTCCATATTTTTCTGCCGTTAAAACTCCACTAGGATTCGGAATACCTTTCCTGGGTTCTCATTCCACCAGCGCATCGTCTCGAGGGCTTCCTCGGGACGGATGACGCGCGTGACAAGTTGGTTGAGTGCTTCGTTGTCGCCCTGCCGCTCGAGGTAGTGGATCACAGCACGGAAGTCTTGCGGCATGGCGTTGCGCGAGCCGCGGATGTCGAGCTCTTTCTGTACGAAATACTTCGTCTGGAACAACACCTCTGCCTTGGCATAGCCGATGCACACGACACGACCCGTGAAGGCTACCTCGTCGACAGCCATCTGATAGGTCGTCGTGCTGCCCACGGCCTCAATGACGACGTCGGGGCAGAAGCCGCCGGTAATCTCGAGCAGCCGTTGGTGAACATCGTCGGTGCGGGTGTTGATGGTGTAGGAGGCTCCCATCTGACTGGCGATGGCGAGCTTCGCATCGTCGATGTCGGCAGCGACGACGGTAGCTCCACGGAGCACTGAGCGTACGATGGCACCCATGCCCACCATGCCACATCCGATGACGAGGACGACGTCGATGTCGGTGACCTCGGCGCGGCTGACGGCATGGAATCCCACCGACATCGGCTCGACGAGGGCGCAGCGCTGTGGCGTGAGGAGTCCGGCAGGAATCACCTTCTCCCAGGGCATGACGAGAAACTCACGCATGGCGCCGTCGCGCTGTACGCCAAGTGTCTGGTTCGCCTGACAGGCATTGACGCGGCCATTGCGGCAGGAGGCGCACTTCCCGCAATGGGAATAGGGGTTGACGGTGACCGTCATACCGGGCTTCAGCCCCTCCGGCACACCAGCCCCGACGGCTTCGATGGTGGCACCCACCTCATGGCCAGGGATGACGGGGTCGAGGGCCATGGTGTTGCGGCCCATGAATGTGTTGATGTCTGAACCGCAGAATCCTACGTAGCGTAGGCGCAGCAATACTTCTCCGTTGACGGGTGCCTCCGGAGCAGGTATGTCGATGATGTTCAGCTCTTGATGATGTGAGATTTGGATAGCTTTCATATTTGTTGTTTATTTGATTTTTCGAGGTACGTTTTTTTCGAGGTGCGAGGTACGAGAATACTCTGCGGTTGAGAAATCTGGCAGCAAGGTAATCTCGTACCTCGACTCTCGCACACTACGTGGTTTGTGGGCGGACTGATGTCCTGTAGCCATAGACGGCGACGACCAGGAAGCAGAGCAGGGGCAGCACGAACGATGCGTTGGTAGCGGGGAACGAGCCGAAAATGGTGCCCTGGTCGATGATGGCAGCCTGCAAGGGTGGCAGCACCGATCCTCCGAGGATGGCCATGATGAGCCCGGCAGCGCCGAACTTCGCATCGTCGCCAAGACCGTCGAGGGCAATGCCGTAGATCGTGGGGAACATCAGCGACATGCATCCGCTGACGCATACCAGGCAGTAGAGGCCCATTCGGTTTTGGAAGACGATGACACCTACGGTGAACAGCATGGCCAGCAGCGCGAAGATGGTGAGCAGGCGGGCTGGCTTCATCCATTTCATGAGTCCTGTAGCAATGAAGCGTGAGCAGATGAAGAAGAGCATGGCGTAGATGTTGAACTGCTGTGAGAGCACCTCTGCGTCACGCTCGGCCATCCCCTCGGCCATGAACACCCGCGTGCCATACTGGATGATGAATGTCCAGCACATAATCTGTGCGCCGACATAGAAGAACTGTGCGATGACGCCTTCGCGGTAGTATTTCAACGAGAAGATACGGCGTAGTGTGGGGAGGAAATGGATGTCGTGGCTGTCATCGCCGTTGTGTGGCATCTTCGCAAAGAAGATGAGCAGGAACACTGCCACTATGACGAGGCCGATGATGAGATAGGGCGAGATGAGCACGCTGAGGTCCTGCTCCTTCAGCGCCTCGAACTCTGCATCGCCGAGTAGTGCCCTCTCGTCGCTGCTGAGAGGGTTGAGGCGCGCCTGAATGAAGTTCATGGCCACGAACATGCCGATGATGCTTCCGCAGGGATTGAAGCACTGTGCGAGGTTGAGCCTTCGGGTGGCTGTCTCGTCGGGCCCCATGGTCAGGATATAGGGGTTGCACGATGTCTCCAGGAACGACAGTCCGCAGGTCATGATGAAATAGGCCACGAGGAAGCATCCGTAG
>CAMNHM010000017.1 GCA_946539475.1 uncultured Prevotellaceae bacterium
AGTCGCTTCGCTTTGTGAAAGCGACCAAAGGTCGAGCGGCTACCGCGCGGAGGTGTGCGCAGCTGCTCGTGCGGCAGCTAATTCCAAGCTCTAAAAAAGTCTAAAGTCTGAAGTCAGAAAAAAGTCTAAGGTCAAAAAAATCTAAAGTCGGGTATGAAGCTGAACGAGAAATTCTGGATGAAGGTGCTGCAGGTGATCGCGGCGATGATCACGGCGGCGGTGACGACGCTGACGACTGTCAGCTGCATGGGGCTCGGGCCTCTTTTCTAGGGAGTCCCTTTCTTCTAGGGATTTTGTGATTGTAGGATGAGGGAGGGGAGGGTGGCTTTTAGTATAAATCAGATAAAAAAAGACGGTGGGTATGGCCTCGCGGCTGCCCCACCGTTTTCCATTTTATCTTTTGTGTCAACAATCTTTCTCACACCTTCGCAGGCGTTTATGAGAACTTACTGTTCAAGTGTTTTAACTATTGTTATTAAAACGGCAGACCTTCACAGGTCAGAAAGTACAAAATACGTCTGCATAGTTACGATTTTTTTTTGTGACGCACCAAGCGTTTAACAAAAATTATGGGTCTAGCGAGCTGCCGTTTCCTTATTTTTGGGGAAACAAATTGGCACAAATTATGGAAAATTTTTTCTTTTCGTCGGCGGAGAGCGTGCTTGCATCCGCACAATAATTTATCTTAATTAGTGCCAATTTGTTTCCCAAAAAATAAGGAAACGGCACAAATTATGGAAAATTTTTTCTCTTCGTCGGCGGAGAGCGTGCTTGCATCCGCACAATAATTTATCTTAATTAGTGCCAATTTGTTTCCAAAAAAATAAGGAAACGTCACAAATTATGGAAATTATTTTCTTTTCGTCGGCGGAGAGCGTGCTTGCATCCGCGCAATAATTTATCTTAATTAGTGCCAATTTGTTTCCAAAAAAACAGCAGCAGGCTTAGGGCAGGGCCTCGTACTCGGTGGGGTCGTCGATGCCGGCCTCGGCCATCGCCTCGCGCCGCTCCACGCATGTGCCGCAACGTCCGCAATGGACGTCGCCACCCTTGTAGCACGACCATGTCTGGCTGTAGTCGATGCCCAGCTGCTTGCCTCGGCGGGCGATGTCGGCCTTCGTCATCTGGCAGTAGGGCGACAGGAGGGTGATGCCTGGGAAGGTGCCTGTGCGTGCTGCCTCGGAGAATGCCTCGACGAACTCTGGGCGGCAGTCGGGATAGATGGTGTGGTCGCCGCCGTGGTTGGCCATCATCACGTGCTTCAGTCCGTTTGACTCGGCGATGCCTACTGCGACGCTGAGCATGATGCCGTTGCGGAATGGCACGACGGTCGACTGCATGTTCTCTGCGGCGTAGTGCCCCTCGGGTATGTCGTCGCCGCCGACGAGGAGTGAGCTCTTGAAGTAGCGTGCCATGAAGTCGAGTGGTATGACGATGTGCCTGATTCCCAGTCGCTGGCAATGCAGTCGCGCGAAGGGTATCTCGCGTGCGTTGTGCTTGCTGCCGTAGTCGAAGGTGACTGCCAGTGCGATGCGCTCCTGGTAGTCGTAGAGCAGCGTGGTGGAATCCATCCCGCCGCTGAGTATGAGTATGCTGTCTTTCATAATTAGGTGCAAAGTTACGAATTTTTCGGCAAAAGTGGCGCGTCGAAAGAAAAAAATTTGTAACTTTGCGCCATGAAACATTAAAATCGGTTAAAGAAATCGACAAACGACATGAAAAAAGCAATCCTTTTCCTTGCGATGGTGCTTGCACAGACGGCTGCCTTCGCAGAGTACGTCACCAAGGGCGACGGCACTACCTATACGTTCGAGACGCTCGCCGACATCCCTGAGGCAGGGATCGTTGCCACCCCTCCCGCTTACCCTAGCCTCCCGGCCGAATACCGGCTGACGACAAGCATCACCATTGCTGCCGGCGACCGTTTCGAGTTGAACGAGTACGCGTTCGTTGACCTCGACGGCGGCGTCGCCTTCACCATCGATGGCGAGGCATCGTTCATTCCCGTCGACGCCTGCCTGATAAGAGCTGACGAGGAGAATACCGTCGTGCGCATCAACTGCTCGCAGCATGTCGACTTCGAGCATGTCTCCTTTGTAAAAACCGGCGTTGAGGTGAGAGGGGAGGGTGGCGTCACCTTCCGTAATTGTTATTTCTTTTCCCACGACGGCTCCTCTGCTGCCGCCCTCTATTTCATCAGTGCCGGCGCTCCCAGCGTAGTCGAGGATTGCATGTTCGGCGACTGCCGGAAGGCTGCCATCGGCAGTGCTGCCAACGCCTCGCAGCCGCTTACCATCCGCAACTGCAGGGTGTTGAAAAACTCTATAGCCAACGGCAACATTCCGCAGATCAACGTCACGGCTGCCAACCCGCTGGTCATCGAGTCGACCACCGTCACGGGCATTCCTGATAATAATAAGGTGGGCGGCATCGGCATCTCGAACTTCATGGGCTACGACGCCGACGTCACCATCAAGGACTGCACGATCGAGGACAACCGCTACGGCATCGGCCTCGTAGGGCCTGCCCAGAAGATCCGCATCGAGGGCAACACGCTGCTGAACAACTGCCACGAGACGAACCCGATGAACGGCGGCAGCGGCATCAGCCTCTACGACCCTTACCAGCTGACCTGTGCCACGATCACGGCCAACCACATCGAGGGGTCGCTGTGGGGCATCACGATCATCGGGTGTAAGGACGTCAACGTCGGCTGCCTGGAGGAGGGCGACCGCTACAACCCTGGGCTCAACGTCTTCCGCGACAATGGGTTCGACGGGCAGCTCTACGACCTCTACAACAACTCCTCGCTGACCGTCTACGCGCAGAACAACACGTGGAACGTGAGCGAGCAGACGGAGGAGCAGATCGAGACGGTCGTCTTCCACAAGAACGACGATGCGTCGCTCGGCGAGGTGATCTTCATGCCTGCTGCCACGACGACGAGTGTGGCCGAGCGTCTCGCGCCGTCGCTGGCCGAGGGCCCGTCGTTCAACCTTCAGGGCCAGCGTGTCGACAATCCCACGCGTCCCGGCCTGTACATCAGGAACGGCCGCAAGGTGGTTCGCCGATAGGGATCGACTGGTAGATGTCGAGATATTGGCGTGCCACCTTTCGGTAGTCGTGATGGCGGCGTACGTACTCGATGCTCTGCTGCTTGAGGACGGGGATGCGCTCGGGGTGCAGTACTAGCTGCTCCAGCTCATGGTAGACGCTGTCGTAGGTGGGCTGTACGTTGATGATGGGTCGCAGTTGGTGCTCGCCGATGATGTCGTAGCTCTCCGGCTCTCCTCCTCCGATGCAGATGATGCCTTTCGACATGGCCAGCAGGGGGTTCATCGACGGTGTGTAGCTGTATAGCTGGTCGAGTATGGCGTCGCTGCCGTCCATCATGTGCTGGTACTGGCTGAAGGGCACTCCCTCGGCCTTCTCGATGACCACGCGGTCGGGGTATCGCCGGCGGATGTCTTCGGCTGCCCGCAGCATGATGTCGGTGCCCTTGTAGGCGCTACGTCCGCGGCTGATGCCGATGAAGAGGGTGATGGGATGTGGGATGGATGATGTGGGATGTGGGATGTTGGATGTTTGATGTGGGATGTTGGATGGATGATGTTTGATGGATGATGTGGAATGGATGGGCAGCGGTACGAAGTGGAGCTTGTGGGGGAAGTGGGGCTCGTAGCAGACGTAGTCGTCGTAGAGGCCGGCGATGATGGCGTCGCAGTCGTCGGCGATCATGCGGTTGAGACGCTCCTTGGCGGTGCCCAGCCAGTCGCGCTGCTCGCGTAGGGCGGGCTCGTCGGTGCGCACGCGGTCGCCGATGTTGAAGTCGCTGTATCTGAGCGGCTTGCGATAGGTGCACTCGCTCACCCAGTAGTAATCCATCCCCATTGCACAGAGGACGATGCGGGCGTTGTGGCGCCTGAGGTATCGATAGATGGCGAAGAGCCGCTCTGCGCGTAGCTCTAGGAACATGGGGTTGATGAGCTGCACGACGTCGTAGCCGCGCAGCCGTGGCAGCAGGGCGCATACCTTTGCCATGAGTGCCATGCCTCCCAGCTTGCCTGGTGTGCGGGCGAGGTCGATGTCGCGCGGATAGTCTTTCCAGAAGTCGCCGTTGGAGGCTACTGTGACCTGGTGTCCCTCTTCGCGGAATGCCTCTGCCAGCGTGTTGTGAACGTTGCTATATTCTCCGAGCAGCAGTATCTTCATCGTTTTTTCGTTTTCTTTAAATATTAGGAGTTAAGGGAGTTAAGGGAGTTAAAAGGAGTGAGCCCACTTGAAAAAGTCTCAGTGATATTGCGAACATTGGCGCTGCCGCTCCCCTCCCTTCAAGGGGAGGGGTGCCCGAAGGGCGGGGTGGGGTCTGTATATAATTAGCCGCCAAGAAGTTACAGACCCCACCCCAACCCCTCCCCTTGGAGGGGAGGGGAGCGGCTGCGCGTCCAATTTCACTCCATTTCATCGGTATGTTACTTTTTCAAGTGGACTCAAGGAGTTAAAGACAATAGACTCTTCATTGAAAAGCCTTCGACAGTGGAGCTATAAACGGCAGCAATACTGTTGTCTTTTAACTCCATTAACTCCATTAACTCCTTTAACTCCATTAATAACTCCTTTAACTCTTTCAACTCACCGCTCCCTCTCGAGCAGTGGCAGCGTTCGGAGGAGGATGGTGAGGCCCAGCGACGAGTTGGTCATTCGGCGGAACCATTGGTACTTTTTCGTATAGTCGCGGTCGGGTAGTGGGAAGAGTCCCACCTTCCGCAGCTCGTCGAGGCGGCGGTCGAGGTAGTGGCGGCTGCGCGTGAGGAGGCATACGTTGTAGATGTAATCCATCGTCAGCTGTGCTACGCGCCGCTGCATGGCGATGCGCTCCTGTGGCGGCATCGTGCTGCTGCGGCGGTGCAGGTTGAGGAGCACGTCCTTCGTGTCGTTCAGCCGTGCCAGCCGGCTGCGCATATCGGCACGGTTGACGGCTGACGAGGGTCGCTGGCGATAGTAGTAGGCACGGGCGTCGGTGGTGACGACCTGGTCGGCGCGCAGCAGCAGCTGTGGCGTGAACTCCTCGTCCTCGCCGTAGGCGATGCCTGGTGTGAAGCGCAGGCTTCCGAGTATGGCCTTGCGGAAGATGAAGCCGCATGCCGAGCCGTGGATGTTTGCCTGGTGGAGGAGTGCCGTGCCTGAGAGGGGTCCCTCGTCGTGATAGTCGACGGAGCCTTTGGCGGGGTCTTCGCAGAAGTCGTACATGATGATGTCGTAGTTGTTGAAGCGCACGAGGTCGAGCACGTGCTCGTAGGGTGTGCGCACGAGCAGGTCGTCGGCGTCGACGAACTGTATGTATTGCCCTTCTGCCACGCGGAGCCCCAGGTTGCGTGCCGCCGCCACTCCGCCGTTCTTCTGACGTACGTAGACGATCTCGTCGAGCAGCTCGCCGAGCGTCGGCAGTGGCGACGATGCTGATCCGTCGTCGACGACGATGATCTCGCGTTCGGCGGCGCGCGGCGACAGTGCCCTGATGCTCTCGATGCACTCTAGGAGCATGTCGGCGGGCACGTCGTAGACGGGTATGATGAAGCTCAGGAGCTTCGTTGGGTTATTCGGTTGATCTTGCATAGGGAGTTGATTCCAATGGTGTCGATAAGGATGGCTTTGAGGCGCTGGCGGAGGGTGAGCCCCCCGGCCAGCGGGTTGACGAGGCGGCGGGGCAGCTGCGGCGCCTGACGGGTGAGGCGGCTGACGTCGAGCTGTATGTCGAGCACGTGCATATAGTAGCGGCTGTCGGCCCATCGGGGCAGCACGTCGAGGTGTGCCTCGAGGAGCATCCGCAGCTCGCGTCCTGTGGCTGTGGCGGTGATGCCCTTGTCGTTGGTGCAGTAGTAGTAGAGGCCGGCTGTGGTGGTGACTATGCTCCGTGCCTGGCTGAGGAGAAGCGGCATGACAGCGACGTCCTCGAACACCCTGCCGACGGGGAACCGCACGTCGTCGAACAGTCGCCGGCGGAACACCTTGTTCCAGGCGTAGCAATGCTCGTAGCCGTTGCTGGCGAGCCAGTAGTGGCGCATGTCGCTGAACGCCTGCTGCCGGAGCACGACGCGCTGCTGCTTGCCGGAGCCGTAGAATCGGTAGAAGGAGTATTCCACGATGTCGGCATCGTCGGCGAGGGGCATCACCTGCCGATAGGTGTCGGCATCGAGGAAGTCGTCGGCGTCGACGAAGGTGATGAACTCGCCACGTGCGGCTTCGATGCCTCTGTTGCGGGCGTCGGAGAGTCCGCCGTTCGTCTTGTGGATGACGCGCAGGCGGTCGTCGCGGCGCGCCCACTCGTCGCATTTCTGAGGGCTGCCGTCAGGCGATCCGTCGTCGACGACGATCACCTCGAAGTCGCTGAACGTCTGGCCGACGATGCTCTCCAGGCAACGGTCGAGCAGGTCTTCCACGCGGTAGACGGGCACGATGATGCTGAGCTTCATCCGGCCCTCCTCTCCCGTCTCTTGGTGAGACGACCTAGTGTGGCGCGAAGGTCTATGCGGCGATCGAGCTGCGTAAGGCTGACGACGATGTTGACGGCTGTGACGGCTCCCATGAGGAGATAGCGCCAGAGGGTGTCGGGCAGGAACGAGAAGGCGAGGCAGACGCTCGCCATCGCGATCATCACGAGGCTCAGGCGCACGGTCTCGGCGCGGAAGCTGAAGCCATAGCGCCAGGGGATGAGCAGGAGGCACACCACGACGTCGACGACGGACGTCGCGAGCGCGCCGTAGCCCAATCCGTCGAGCCCCCAGAGGTAGTAGCACAGCGACATGATGGTGAACGTCTTCAGGCAGCCCCATACCGACTCCACCCAGAAGATGTAGGGCGTGTCGCCTTTGGCGTAGGCGATGTAATCCATTGGGAAGCAGAGCGCCTTGAAGATGCCTGCTAGCCCCAGGAAGCGCACCATCCGCTCCGTGGCGAGGAACTCGCTGGTGAGGAGCGCCCTGATGGCTAGCGGCGCCGAGAGGATGAGGAGCATGATGAGCGGCGTGAGGATGAGTACGATGATCTCCGTCTGCTGGTTGACCAGGCGGAAGGCACCCTCGCGGTCGCTCTTCACCAGCTCTGAGAGGTGGGGATAGAAGTCGGCTGCCATCGCCGTGAAGAGCAGGCCGATGTACTGTGTGGTGATGACGCCCGCTGCCTGGTAGAAGCCTACGTCGGCGACGCTGCCGTAGGTGGTGATGAAGACGGTGAGGGCATAGGTCATCAGCGTCCCAAGCAGCGAGCCGACGGTCATGACGAATCCGAACTGGATGATGCCCCGTCCGCGTTGCCACATCTGGCGCAGCGTGATGCGCTCGCGCTGCTCCCGGCGCCGCCGGTCGCGATAGGAGAGCAGGCGTATGACGGCGAAGTAGATGGCGTTGACGACGATCATTGCCGGCACGATGCCCTCGATGCCCCAGATGTAGTAGATGGGGATGCTGAGCAGAAGGCCGCACATCGGCGGTACGACGGAGCAGAAGGCCAGCTTCTTGTACTGCCGCATGCCCTGCATGACTGCCAGCTCGCCCGTCCCCAGCACGTTGAAGAATACCGCCAGCGAGAGCAGCAGGAAGTAGCGCGTGTAGCCGTCGGTATGGAACGACAGCTGCGTGAGCAGCGGCGAGAGCAGCAGCGTGAGCAGCAGCCCTACGACTGATGCCGTGAGTACCAGGCGGCGCACGATGCGCACGGTATAGGCAAGCACTCGCTCGTCGGCGTCGGCATGAGCCTTCGAGATGTCTGGCACGGACGCAACGTTAAGCCCCATCAGCGAGAGCTGCTGAAGGCTGTTGGAGGCATTGGTGATGACTGACGAGATGCCCATTCCCGTCGAATGCAGGATGGCTGCCACGAGCTTCGCACGGATGATGTTGACGAGCACCGACAGTGCCTGCGCTCCGCCAAAGACGGCGGTGCTCGAAAGGATGCGTCGGTAGGTGCTTTCTTGTCTTTCCTCCATGCTGATGGTGCGTGCGTGTGTGTTCAGAAAGTGATGATGTCGTACGGACGGCCCTCGCTCAGCGCAGCAGCATAGGGGAAGCCGCTCTGCATCATCCCCGGCCCCAGCAGCAGGTAGACGTGCGAGGCGCCGGCGATGGTGAGGAAGTCGAGGAAGGTCTTCTCGTAGTAGTCGTAGTCGTGGGCAACGTCGTTGCCGATATGCGAGACGGTGCCAGGTATGACGTAGGTGTCGGCAGCGTTGCGACAGCGGCTGAGGAACGTCTGGCTGTCGGAGCAGACGACAATCGTCGTCTGAGGATGGCGCTTGTGCAGCTCGGCAATGTGGGCAAGGCAGTCGCTGACGAGACGGTCGCGCTCCTCCTGCAGCAGCGGAAGGCTATAGACCTCTTCGTTGAAGTCGTCGAGAAGGTTGCAGAAGCGTGCAGAGACGGTGATATACTGTCGGCCAATGTCGCGGCGTATTTGCTCATAGTGGGCAGCGAGGCGGGCGGTGGGGCGGAAGAGCGTGTGGAACGCCTCGCGGAAGTTCTCGTCGTAGCAGCAGGCAGCGTTGGTGTAGACGTGCAGCTGGCGGTCGCTGTGGCGGCGTATGGCGCGCTGCAGCTGTCGCCTGTGCCGCTGTCGCTCCTGCTGCGTGCCTGCCACGGCGCTTGCTACGAGTGTCGCCGTCTGCTGACGGGCGAATGTCAGCGAGCCGTCGTCCACCGTCCAGTCGTAGTCGCGCGGCTCAAGATAGTCTTCCAGGCGGAAGGGGCTCGTAAAGCAGAGCTTGAACGGCCGTTGCTCCTCCTGACAGATGATGAACGTGGTGACGGCTCCGCGAAGCCGGTCGACAAGCCCTCCGCTCTCGGCATTGCCGCTGAACATGCTGACGACGGCTGGCTCCACACCCTCCGCCGACGGCTCGTCGACGTAGCTGGATGCTATCTGCTGACGGATCTTCCGCTCCGTCCTGGGGCGTACGTAGTGGTCGAGGTAGTACTGCGGGCAGAGGCGCTGCATCGCCTTGCGCAGGAGCAGGGTGGGGGAGTATTTCAGGCAGAACATCGCCATCGTGGCGGGGAAGCTCTTCAGCCAGAGGAACTTAAGGCGCTCGCCAGGCGTGAGCACGTCGGCGTCGAGGTGCTGGAAGCAGGTGTCGAGCGACTGGTGGATCTCGGCATCGGCATCTTCCAGCTCGCGGTAGTGACGGGCGTAGAGCGACATCTTCCAGCGCCAGTCGCAGAAGGCGCGGCGGAGCATGCGCTGGTGCTCGTCGCTGCCGGTGCCGAACTCATGCTCAGCGAGGTCGATGAGCTGCAGCGAGGTCTTCATCGTGTGGAAGAGCTTGGGTGACAGGCGCGTGGTGATCGACTGCTCGTGGTTCTGGTAGAAGTAACGGGCGTCGGAAAAGGCGACACGCTCCGCACGCAGCAGGTAGAGGCGCTCGTCGACCTCGTCGGAGTTCATCCATACGGGGCCGTTGCTCAGAGGCCACGACTTGTTCACCCACGTGGCGTATTTGTAGAGGCCGCCGTTGCAACCTATACGCCACTCGGGAGCCGTCTCCTTCACCAGCTGCCGGCCGTTGTAGAGGCGCGAGGTGTCGAAGTCGGCGACGGGCAGCTGCTGCGTGGTCGTGCCAGTGCTGAGGTCGATGAAGATCATTCGGGGGTAGACGATGTCGGCGTCCGTCTCCCGCTGGCGCTGCATCATCTTCTCCAGGTAGTCGTCGGCGACGCTGTCGTCGATGTCGAGCGGAAGGATGAAGCGCCCTCTCGACTGCACGACGGCGCGGTCGCGGGGCATCTTGGCAGCTCCGCTGTTGTCTTGCGAGGAGTAGATGATGCGCTCGTCGTCAAGGGCGAGCTCCATCAGCAGGGCGTGGGAGCCATCCGTCGACCCATCGTTCACCACCGACCACTCCCAGTCGTGATAGGTCTGTCGGCAGAGGCATTCATATGTTTTCCTGATGAATCGCTCGCCATTGTAGACAGGAGTGACGACCGAGATCAGCGTATTGTCATTAACGGTTATTCTCATCTTAATATCTATAACGAGAAAAGGGGCCGAATATTTTATAGGAAGCACTCTATTTTAGGCAGTGAGAGGGAGCGAAGGGGAGCGAGAGGGAGTGAAAGTTGGGAAAATGCTTGTGCATGTCGATATTTTTGCGTAATTTTGTCGCCAAAATGGAAAATATTCTAGAACAACTCAACGACAGCCAGCGCGAGGCAGTACTCTACTGCGACGGTGCCTCGCTGGTGATAGCAGGCGCAGGGTCGGGGAAGACGCGCGTGCTGACCTACAAGATTGCCTACCTGTTGCAGCAGGGCCTGGCTCCCTGGAACATTCTCGCCCTGACGTTCACCAACAAGGCGGCGCGAGAGATGAAGGAGCGCATCGCGCGACTCGTGGGAAAGGAGCGGGCCCAATACCTGCAGATGGGCACCTTCCACAGCATCTTCGCACGCCTGCTGCGGGCAGAGGCGGCAGCCATCGGCTACCAGCCGAGCTTCACCATCTACGACCAGGCCGACTCGCGCTCGCTGGTGAAAAGCATCATCCGCGAGATGCAGCTCGACGACAAGGTCTACAAGCCTACGTCCGTCGCCGACCAGATATCGATGGCCAAGAACCACCTCATCCTGCCGGATGCCTTCGCCAGCAGCTCGCTCTACGACAAGCAGCATCCGCTGGTGGCCGAAGTCTACAAGCGCTATGCCCTGCGCTGTCGACAGGCGAACGCGATGGACTTCGACGACCTGCTGATGCAGACCTTCCTGCTGTTTGAAAACCACGATGAAATCAGGAAAAAATACGTCGACAAGTTCCATTTCGTGCTCGTCGACGAGTATCAGGACACGAACTATGCCCAGCAGCGCATCGTGCTGCAGCTCACCCGTGAGCGCCAGCGTGTGTGCGTGGTGGGCGACGATGCCCAGAGTATCTATAGCTTTCGTGGAGCGAACATCGACAACATTCTCAATTTCAGACAGTCATATACCGATGCCAAGCTCTTCAAGCTGGAGCAGAACTATCGCTCCACACAGCTCATCGTCGAAGCTGCCAACAGCTTGATCCGCAAGAACGAACGACAAATACCGAAGGACGTCTTCAGCCAGAACGAGCACGGCGAGAAGCTCCAGCTGAAGCCTGCCTACAGCGACCGCGAGGAGGCGATGATCGTCTGCAACGACATCAAGCGCCTGCGGCGGAAGGAGGGTGCCGCCTGGAGCGACTTCGCCATCCTCTACCGCACCAATTCGCAGAGCCGGTCCTTTGAGGAGCAGATGCGCAAGGAAGGCATCCCCTACCGCATCTACGGAGGGCTGTCGTTCTACCAGCGGAAGGAGATCAAGGATGTCATAGCCTATTTCCGTACCGTCGTGAATCCTGACGACGAGGAGGCGCTGCGACGCATCATCAACTATCCTGCGCGAGGCATCGGCGACACTACCTTGCAGAAGATCGTCGAGACGGCGTCGATGCACGGCGTGTCGCTCTTCACCGTCATTTCCCAGCCGGTGCTCTTCCGCCTGCAGGTGACAAAGGGCACGGCGACGAAGCTGGAAGCCTTCCGCCAGCTGGTGGAAGGGTGGCGGACACGCCTGCAGACGGACGACGCCTATCAGCTCGGGCATGCCATCATACAGGAGAGCGGCATCTCGAAGGACATCTATTCGAGCCGCAATCCTGAGGACATCTCCAGGCAGGAGAACCTTGAGGAGTTCCTCGCCGGCATGCAGGATTTTGTGGAGAGCCGCCGCGAGGAGGACATGGGCGACGAGGTGGCGCTGGGCGACTTCCTGCAGGAGGTGGCGCTGCTGACCGACCTCGACAGCGACAACGGCGAGGAACAGGAACGGGTGTCGCTGATGACGATCCACGCCGCCAAAGGATTGGAGTTCCCTACCGTCTTCGTAGTAGGTCTCGAGGAGAACATTTTCCCGTCGCCGATGTGTATCGGCTCGCTGCGGGAGCTGGAGGAGGAGCGACGCCTGCTCTATGTCGCCATTACGCGCGCCGAGAGACATTGTATCCTCACCTGCGCACAAAACCGCTTCCGCTATGGGCGGATGGAGTACGACACGCCCTCGCGCTTCATTCGCGACATCGACCCCCAGCTGCTGCATGTGGAGTCGGAGGTCGACGGCGGGTTGCAGGGCGATCGGCGCGACACCCGCGATATGCGGAAACCCTGGCAGCGCCCCTCGGAAGGTCCTGAGTGGATGCAGAACCCGCGTCCCGTCGCCTCGCAGTTCAGGGCCGACCCCAAGCCTCGTGCCGTGCCGCCGCGTCAGCCGGAGAAGCCTGTCGAAGCGCTGTCAAGCAGTTTCAGGGATTTGCTGAATGCCGCAGGAGGGCGCCGGCTGAAGCGTGTCGCTCCCGCATCGTCGGCACCGTCGGGGGCTCCGGCATCGTCGGCAGCATCGTCGGCAGCATCGTCGGCATCGTCGTCGCCGAGCGGGCTCCGCGAGGGAGCTGTCATCGAGCATCAGCGATTTGGCGTTGGAACCGTCGTTCGTCTGGAAGGAACGGGCGACAACGAGAAGGCCACCGTCGAGTTCCGCAATGCTGGCACGAAGCAACTGCTCTTGAAGTTCGCAAAGTTCAAGATTGTCGGCACCTAAGCGAAGTCGACGGACATCTACCTGAGCGAAGTCGACGGACATCTACCTGAGCGAAGTCGACGGGGCACCGCATTCATACTCCCAGGGCACTATATCGCCTTGAACATCACCTCCTTGTAGCCGACCAGCCGCCAGGAGCGCTCGCCCGTGCCCTTGTAGTAGACGAGCCCCTGATAGCGGTTCTCGGCTTGATAGAACGAGCCTTCCTCAGGCACGATGTGAGGCGTGCCGTCGAGGTCGCGGATGAGCATCTGGTAATTGTAATAACCCAGTTTCTGCAGCACGACGGCGTTGTACGACCTGTCTGCCGCGTCGTAGGTCATCGCATAGGTTTCTGGCGCCTCTACCGTCCATTGTCCGTCGATCATCACGGTGGCGTTGTCATACTCCCGGGCAGGGCTCATCTTGTAGTGCACCAGCACGTAATCCGACGTGGTGGCGCTCTCGTCGTTGTCCTCGTTCCTGAGGAGGAAGGCTCCGTCGGCATCGACGTCGTAGACGTAGTTGCGGCGCGGCTCAGCGGTGTAGGGGAAGGCGTGGAAGCGGCGCTCGTCCTCGTCCCACGTCACCTGCGCCAACCCCAGCGTGGCATGCGTAGGGTCGAGCACCTCGAACTTCCGGAATTCGTTGCCCGCCTCGAAGATGAGCTGGCGGTTGTGGTCCCATTGCAACCCGCGGGTGTTGACAAAGTTGGGACGTACGTTCGACTTCATGTTGTCCTCGCGGCCGTTCTGCATGACGAAGGTCTGAATCTGATCCGTGGGGTTGGTCACCCGCAACGAGTTGTAGACGACGTTCATCGTCACCTGCTGGTGGCTGGTGTTCAGGTCGATGTCGGTATTGGTGACGACGCCCAGCGACACGTCGGCCAGCGGCTCCAGCACGCGGAACTCCACCACGATTACCTCGCGGCTGTCGTCGTCCTCGTCGATGATGCGCAGCCGGTAGTTGCCGCTCATCTTCAGCCGCACGTCGTCGTTGGGCAGCTGCAGCTCGTAGTGCGTGTAGAGCACGGTGGTGTTCAGCGAGTTGGCATAGTCCTCGATGGGACGGTCGTTGAAGCCCTCCAGCCAGTCGCTCTCGAAGAG
This sequence comes from uncultured Prevotellaceae bacterium, assembly GCA_946539475.1. The sequence continues at coordinate 13,688 of CAMNHM010000017.1, forward strand.
CCCTTCAGCCACCGTCCAGTCAGGGTTGCAGGGCTCCAGGTGATACACCAGCCGATGATAGTCGTGCGAGAGCTCGTCGAAGCTGATGCTGATCCTGTCGGCTGTTCCCAGCTTCATGATGGGCAGCGCCTGCCAGTCGTCGTTCAGCACTACCTGCAGCGACTTGAAGTTTGGTGCCAGGATTTGATGGCGCGCCTGAGCCATCAGCGGCATGAGCAATAGGAATATCAGGATACGTTTCATCCGGCAAATCATGTTGTTTGGGCGCAAAGGTACAAAATTAATTCGGAACAAGCGCGGATTATTGACAATTATTTCGTAACTTTGCGCCCAGAAACAATAAAACACAGCAATTATGAAGAAAATCATCCTCTCGATGCTGACCCTGCTGGCAACGCTCGCCACGCCGGCAGACGCTCAGGAAAACAAATGGTTTCAGGACGTGAAACTCAGTGGCTACGGCATGATCCAGTTCCAGGGACAGGACAAGGTGACTGACAAGCAGAACTCCTTCAACCTGCGACTGGCGCGCGTGGCGCTCGACGGACGTGCCCATCAGGACTTCGCCTATAAGGTGCAGATGCAGATCAACGGCAACACCAGCGAGGGGTCGAGTGCCATCCGCCTCGTCGACCTCTTTGCCGAATGGCAGAAGTTTGATTTCCTGAGGATAAAGGCCGGACAGTTCAAGCGCCCCTTCACCTTCGAGAACCCCATGCACCCCATCACCCAGGGCTTTATGTCGTATTCGCAGAACGTGACGAAGCTGGCTGGATTCAGCGACCGCACAGGCGAGCAAGCCAGCAACGGCCGCGACATAGGCCTGCAGCTGCAGGGCGACCTGCTGAAGCTCTGGGGCCACTACTGGCTGCACTATCAGGTGGGCGTGTTCAACGGCGAGGGCATCAACGTCAAGGATAAGGACAACCGCAAGGACATCATCGGCGGCCTCTGGCTGATGCCTGTCGACGGCCTTCGCCTGGGTGCCTTCGGATGGAAGGGCAACCGTGTGGGTGTCGGCGACAAGACGCGCTACGCCCTCTCAGCCGAGTATTCGAAGAACGACTGGACCTTCCGATCGGAATATATCTACAGCGAGGGCATGGGCGCCGACGCTACGAAGGGCGACAAGGCCGACGGCCTCTATGCGCTCGCCATCGTGCCGATCGTCAAGAACAAGTTCCACGTGAAGGCGCGCTACGACGTCTATCGCGACGAGCAGGCATGGGCGACGTCGAAGACCCTCTACGAGGGCGGCCTCGACTACGTCTTCACCAAGAACCTGCAGCTCAACGTGGAGTACGCCCGTGTCTTCGAGCGCGTGGCGCATCATCAGTACAACCTTGTCGACGTAGAGCTCAATGTCCGCTTCTAGAGTACTGCTGATCTACACTGGCGGGACGATCGGCATGAACCGCAACCCGCTGACGGGAGCCCTCGAGCCATTCGACTTCGAGCATCTGCGCAGCTGCGTGCCCGAGCTGGAGCAGTTCCAGACAGAGATAGCCACCTATCAGTTCAACCCGCCCATCGACTCGAGCGACATGTCGCCGCGCCTGTGGACAGACCTCGCGCACATCATCAGTGACCACTATGCCGACTACGACGGCTTCGTCGTACTTCATGGCACCGACACGATGGCCTATACCGCGTCGGCACTTTCGTTCATGCTGCAGAACCTGACGAAGCCCGTCATCCTTACAGGCAGCCAGCTGCCCATCGGCCAGCTGCGCACGGACGGCAAGGAGAACCTCATCACCTCCATCGAGATAGCTGCCGCGCGACGGCAGGACGGGACGGCCGTCGTACCCGAGGTGTGCATCTACTTCAACAGCCATCTCATGCGCGGCAACCGCACCACGAAGCAGAGTGCCGAGGAGTTCAACGCCTTTGAGTCGTTCAACTACCCCCATCTGGCCGATGCCGGCGTGCAGATCACGTATCACGATGAGTTTATCCATCGTCCGCAGTTCGCCAAGCCGATGGTGCCGCAGTTCAAGCTCGACGCCAACGTCATCATCTTCTCGCTCTTCCCCGGCGTTCGCGAGGACCTCATCCGCCACATCATCGCCACGCCCAACCTGCGTTCCATCGTCATGCGCACCTTTGGCAGCGGCAATGCCCCGCAGAGCCCTTGGCTCATTGGCGCCCTGAAGCAGGGCACGGCGGCCGGAAAGGTCATCGTCAACATCAGCCAGTGCCTGCAGGGCAGCGTCGAGATGGGGCGCTACGATACTGGCTATCAGCTGAAGGAGGCGGGAGTCATCAGCGGCGGCGACTCCACCGTCGAGGCAGCGGTGACGAAGCTGATGTACCTCCAGGGCAAGTACGACTCTCCCGAGCAGGTCCGCAAGTTCATGAGCCAGAGCATCTGCGGCGAGATCTCGCTGTAAGCCGGGGGCACCTCCGTGCCCCTTCAAAAAACTACCTTGTGCTCCTAGTCAACACGAAAGTAGGGAACTTTCCATGATAAAAACACCGTAAATTATCATCTTCGCAACTACCTCACGCCCATCCTGTTCAGCGCCTGCTGATAGCGACGCGCATTCTGGTTGTGCTCGGCGAGGGTACGTGCGAAGTTGTGAGTGCCTGAGAAGTCCTCCTTCGCGCACATGTAGAGGTAGTCGTGCTGGGCAGGGTTGAGCACGGCCTCTATTGCCTGCATCGATGGCACGCGGATGGGGCCGGGCATGAGTCCTGCATATTTGTAGGTGTTGTAGGGGCTCTCCACCTCGAGATGACGGTTCAGTATGCGTCGGAGCGTGAAGTCGCCCAGGGCGTACTTCACCGTGGGATCGGCTTGCAGGAGCATGCCGCGCTTCAGGCGGTTGAGGTACATGCCGGCAATCATGGGCTTCTCGGCGTTGTTGGCCGTCTCCTCGTCGATGATGCTCGCAAGCGTCACCACCTCGTTCGGCGTGAGGCCCTGCGCCTGGGCCTTCGTGCGTCGCTCGTCGTTCCAGTAGCTGTCGTGCTCCCGCTGCATGCGCTGCATCAGGGCGTCGAGGCTTACGTTCCAGTACACCTCGTAGGTGTTTGGCACGAAGAGGCATGCGATGGTGGCGGTGTCGTAGCCAAGCTGCTGGCAGTACTGCTGGCTGCTGAGTGCCTCGGCGATGGTGGCGCTGTCGAGCATCAGCTTTTGCGCCAGCCGGCTAGCCATCTTGTCCATCGTCCGCACCTCGGGGATGGTCAGCATGACGGGTTGCTGCTGCCCGTTGCGCAGCTTGCGGAACACGTCGAGGGTCTTTTCTCCGGGGTTGATGGCATAGCGCCCCGTTCGCACGCGCTCGGCATAGTCGTAGTGGCTGGCCAGCCGGCGGAAGCCCTTCATGCCCTGCTCGCTGCTGACGGCATTGAGCTTTGCCTCGACGGAGTCGGCGGTATCGTCGTCGTCAACGAACAGGTATTGTGTGGTGCTCTCCTTCAAGAGCGGCGTGCTGATCTGACTGTAGATGCAGTAGGCGAATCCTGCCGCTGCCACTCCGAGCAGCAGTACGGCGGCGATGATGTAATACTTCTTTTTCAATGTTGTTACTTTTTTTTTTAGTATAAAGAAACTAATTAGCACAAATTATGGAAAATTTTTTCTTTTGTCGTGCGAAGAGCGCGTCAGCTTCCTGCCGCACAATAATTTTTCTTAATTAGTGCCAATTTGTTTCCATTTGAATTGGGAAAAGTGCTATTTCAGTTCTATCTCCTTTTGCAGGCGGATGATCTCGTCGCGGAACTGTGCTGCCGTCGTGAAGTCGAGCTTCTTGGCGGCTTCCTTCATCCGTCGAGTCGTCTCGGCAATGAGCTTCTCGATCTGCTGTCGCGTCATGTGCTCGACGATGGGATCGGCAGCCACGTCGATGCTGGCGGCTTGCTTCAGCTCGCGCACGTCGGGGCGGTCCTGCTGCGTGAGGGTGCCGCTGAGCTCCTTGACGATCTGGGTGGGCGTGATGCCGTGCTCCTCGTTGTATCGCAGCTGCTTCATACGTCGGCGGTTGGTTTCGTCGATGGTTTCCTGCATCGAGCCGGTAATGGTGTCGGCATACATGATGACGCGTCCGTTGACGTTACGAGCAGCTCGTCCTGCCGTCTGTACAAGGCTGCGGCGCGAACGCAGGAAGCCCTCCTTGTCGGCATCGAGGATGGCTACGAGCGACACCTCGGGCAGGTCGAGGCCCTCGCGCAGTAGGTTCACGCCGACGAGCACGTCGTAGACACCGCTGCGCAGGTCGGCGAGTATCTTCACGCGGTCGAGCGTCCCCACGTCGCTGTGTATATATGCCGTCTTCACGCCGTGTGAGAGGAGATAGTTGGTCAGCTCCTCAGCCATACGCTTCGTCAGCGTGGTGACGAGTGTGCGCTCGTGGCGCTCGGCACGTACGCGTATCTCTTCCATCAGGTCGTCGATCTCATGCTCCGAAGGGCGCACCTCTATCTCCGGATCCAACAGGCCCGTGGGGCGTATCACCTGCTCCACGACGACGCCCTCTGCCTCCTGCAGCTCGAAGTCGGCGGGCGTGGCAGATACGTAGATCACCTGGTTGACCATCGACTGGAACTCGTCGAACGTCAGCGGACGGTTGTCGAAGGCGGCAGGCAGCCGGAAGCCATACTCCACGAGGTTGGTCTTGCGAGCACGGTCGCCGCCGTACATCGCTCCTATCTGAGGTACGGAGACGTGGCTCTCGTCGACGATGAGCAGGAAGTCCTTCGGGAAGAAGTCGAGCAGGCAGTAGGGCCGCTCGCCCGCCTGGCGTCCGTCGAAGTATCGCGAGTAGTTCTCGATGCCGGAGCAATGTCCCAGCTCCTTGATCATCTCCATGTCGTACTCCACGCGCTCCTTGATGCGCTGTGCCTTCAGCTCGTCGCCCTGCTGCTCGAAGAAGGCCACCTGCCCCACGAGGTCGTCCTGTATGGCGCGTATGGCGCGCTCCGTCTGCTCCTGTGTGGTCATGAAGAGGTTGGCGGGGTAGATCTTGTAGTCGGCATAGCGCCCCAGCGGCAGCAGCGTCACGGGGTCGAGCTCCTCGATGGAGTCGATCTCGTCGTCCCAGAAGATGATGCGGAGCACCATCTCGTTGTAAGCCATGTAGACGTCGACGGTGTCGCCCTTCACGCGGAAGTTGCCTCGCTCGAGGGCGATGTCGTTGCGGACGTAGAGCGACTGTACGAGTTTTCTTAACAACTGGTTGCGGTCGAGCTTCTCGCCCTGACGAATGGTGATGACATTGTCGGAAAGGGCATTAGGGCTTCCCATGCCGTAGATACATGAAATAGACGATACAACGACGACGTCCCTCCTCCCTGACAATAAGGACGATACGGCCCTTAGCCGCAGGCGGTCGATCTCTTCGTTGATGGCCAGGTCTTTCTCGATGTAGGTATCGGTATGCGGCAGGTAGGCTTCCGGCTGATAGTAGTCATAATAGCTGACATAGTACTCGACGGCATTCTCGGGGAAGAAGCCCCGCATCTCCTCGAAGAGCTGCGCTGCCAGCGTCTTGTTGTGGCTCAGGATGAGGGTAGGGCGGTTGGCTCGGGCGATGACGTTGGCCATCGTGAACGTCTTTCCCGACCCTGTCACGCCGAGCAACACCTGTGCACGATCGCCACGCAGCAGGCCCTCGGTGAGCTCGCTGATGGCTTCGGGCTGATCGCCCGTCGGCTGGTACTTGGAAGTAAGTTTGAAATCCATTTGAGGTGCAAAGGTACGAAATATTTATGAAAGAGTGGTGATTATTTTGTGAAAACAATGTATTCGCGGTTAAAAAAAGTGTAAAGTCTTTGCCAATTGCGCAAAAATGAGTAACTTTGCACCTCAAAAAGTGAACACGATGAGAAAAGTGACATATCTGCTGCCCCTGCTGGCATGCCTGCTGGCTGCCTGCGCGGGCGAGTACAACAAGGTGTACAAGAGCGACGACATGAGCTATCGCTACGAGTACGCCAAACAGAGTTTTGCCGAGGGCAAGTATGGGCGTGCCGCCGCCCTGCTCCTCGAGCTGATATCCTCCAAGAAAGGCCACGACGACGCCGAGGAGTCGCTCTACATGCTGGCGATGTCGGAATACATGAACCGCGACTATGAGTCGGCATCCGAGACGTTCAAGAAGTACTACCAGACCTATCCGAAGGGCCTCTTCGCCGAGGAGGCATCGTTCTACGTCGGGCAGTCGCTCTACGAGGGAGCGCCGGAGCCGCGCCTCGACCAGTCGCCGACCATAGGAGCCATCAATGCCTATCAGCAGTTCCTCGACTTCTTCCCCGACTCTGAGCTTCGGCCGAAGGCGCAGGAGCGACTCTTCGAGCTGCAGGACAAGCTGGTGCAGAAAGAACTGCTCTCGGCGCAGCTGTACTACAACCTGGGTGGCTATTTCGGAAACATCAACTCGAACAACGAGAGCAACTACATTGCCAGCATCATTACCGCGCAGAACGCCCTGAAGCAGTATCCCTACTCGAAGTGGCGCGAGGACTTCTCGCTGATCATCATGAAGAGCAAGTTCGAGCTGGCTGAGAACTCCTCGCAGGACAAGCTGCTGGAGCGCTACCGCGATGCCGAGGACGAGTGCTACGGATTCCTCAACGAGTTCCCCGAATCGAAGAACACCGCCCTGGCTCAGCGCTACATCACGAAATGCAAGAAGGTGGTGGGCGACTGACGGCTCACCCCTCGGCTGACACTCCCCCAGGGGAAATCGCGAAATATCAAAATAAAAAAACAACATACCGAAAAGAATGGATTACAAGAAGTCAAAAGCTCCGGTGAATACCGTGACGCGCAACATTATGGACTTGTGCGAGGAGACAGGCAACATCTACGAGACGGTTGCCATCATCGCCAAACGTGCTAACCAGATATCCGTGCAGATCAAGGAAGACCTGTCGAAGAAGCTTGCCGAGTTTGCCAGCTACAACGACTCGCTGGAGGAGGTGTTCGAAAACCGCGAGCAGATCGAGATCTCGCGCTACTACGAGAAGCTGCCGAAGCCTACGCTGCTTGCCACGCAGGAGTTTATAGAGGGGAAGGTCTACTGGCGCGACCCCCAGAAGGAACAACAACAGGCACCCACCAACGCTGAGGCATGATACAACGCAAACAAACCGTATTCCTGCTGCTGGCATTCATCGCCTTCCTCGTGTGTGCCATCTGCGACCAGACGGTGCTTTTCTGCTGCGGATGTTCGGCAGTACTGTCGCTCGCCACGCTGGCCACCGTCTTCAAGTATAAGGATCGCAAGCAGCAGTCGCTCCTCTGCGTGGTGCTGATGGCGCTTGCACTCGTCTACTACGTCGCACTGGCAGTCGCCAATCATGCTGCCGACGGCTCCCTTGAGCTGACGTGGCCAATGGCCCTGCCCGCGGTGGGAATCGTCTTCCTGTTCATGGCCAACAAGGGCATCCGGCACGACGAGCGGCTGGTGCGGTCGCTCGATCGCATCCGCTAGGCGCCCACGCCTGTCAGCACCTGATTCTGTTTTATGGAGATCAAGACCGCATCATTCGTTATCTCAGCACCCCGCGTATCGATGTGTCCGCAGGACACAAAGCCCGAGTATGCCTTCATCGGACGTTCCAATGTGGGCAAGTCGAGCCTTATCAACATGCTCTGCCGGCATAAGGGATTGGCAAAGACCTCGTCGACGCCGGGAAAGACGCTGCTCATCAATCATTTCATCATCAATCGAGAGTGGTATCTCGTCGACCTTCCCGGCTATGGCTTTGCCAAGCGCTCGAAGAGCGAGGTGCAGCGTCTCGACCAGATGATACGTGGCTATATCCTCGGGCGCGAACAGCTCGTCAATACGTTCGTACTTATCGACATACGCCTCGAACCGCAACCCATCGACCTCGAGTTCATGCAATGGCTGGGGCTCTCGGGCGTGCCTTTCTCCATCGTTTTCACCAAGGCCGACAAGCTCTCTTTGCAGAAGATGAGACAGAATGTAGAGGCCTACTGCCAGCGTATGCTGGAGACGTGGGAGGAGATGCCCCCTTACTTTGTCACCTCTGCGTCGAATGGCGACGGACGCGATGCCGTGCTCGACTATATCGAGCAGATCAACAAAGGACTGCGCGATGGCTAAGGATGTCCCATACCTCGACGTACAGAACCTGACGAAGTCGTTTGGGGCGCTGCTCCTGTTCCGCGACATCAGTTTCTCCATCGCCGAGGGGCAGAAGGTGGGGCTCATCGCCAAGAACGGAACGGGAAAGTCGACGCTGCTGTCGATACTCAGCGGACAGGAGGGCTACGACAGCGGCTCCATCATCTTCCGACGCGACCTGAAGGTAGGATTCCTGCCACAGACGCCCGTCTTCGACCCCGACGAGAGTGTACTCGACGCATGCTTCAACCATCAGGGCGACCCTGAGCGGGTGCTGCGTGCCAAGCAGATACTCACGCAGCTGAAGATACGCGACCTGCAGCAACCCATGCGGCAGCTCAGCGGCGGTCAGCAGAAGCGCGTGGCGCTGGCTAACGTGCTGATACTGGAGCCCGACTTCATCATCCTCGACGAGCCGACCAACCACCTCGACCTTGAGATGATCGAGTGGCTAGAGGGATTCCTCGGCCGAGGTAACAAGACGCTGTTCATGGTCACCCACGACCGCTACTTCCTCGACCGCGTATGCTCCGTCATACTCGAGCTCGACGATCAAACCATCTATACCTATCGTGGCAACTACTCGTACTATCTTGAGAAGCGACAGGAGCGCATCGACAACCGAAGGGCCGAGATAGCGCGATCCAACAACCTGTACCGCACCGAGCTGGAGTGGATGCGACGCATGCCGCAGGCAAGAGGCCACAAGGCTCGTGCCCGCGAGGATGCCTTCTACGAGCTCGAGAAACTGGCAAAGGCCCGCATCGAGGAGCGTGCCATCCGCCTGAAAGCCTCAAACGTGTATATCGGGTCGAAAATCTTCGAGTGCCAGTATATCTCAAAAGCATTCCCGCAAACCTCGGGATCAGGCGAGACAGTCATCATGCGCGACTTCTACTATAACTTCTCCCGCTTCGAGAAGATGGGCATCGTGGGCAGCAACGGTACGGGGAAGTCGACCTTCCTGAAGATGCTGCTCGGCGAGCTGCAACCCGACGAGGGGCGCATCGTCATCGGCGACACCGTGCGCTTTGGATATTTCTCGCAGGAGGGGCTCAAGTTCAACGAGCAGCAGAAGGTGATCGACGTCGTGCGCGACATCGCCGAGTATGTTGACCTCGGACAGGGGCGACATCTCTCGGCAAGCCAGTTCCTGCAGCATTTCCTCTTCACGCCGGAGCAGCAGTACAACTACGTCTATAAGCTCAGCGGCGGCGAGCGGAGAAAGCTATACCTCTGTACGGTGCTCATGCGGCAGCCGAACTTCCTGGTACTCGACGAGCCCACCAACGACCTCGACATCGTCACGCTGCAGATTCTCGAGGAGTATCTCCAGGACTTCCCCGGATGTGTCATCGTCGTCAGCCACGATCGATACTTCACCGACAAGGTCGTCGACCACCTGCTGGTATTCCAAGGCAACGGCGTCATCAAGGACTTTCCTGGCAACTACACCCAGTATCGCCAATGGCAAGCCCTTCAGCCAAAGCTCACGGGCACAGCCGGCTCAGCGGTAAAGTCGACTCCCACAGGCAAAGTCGGTGCGGAAGGAGAACCCCAGGCAGCCAGAGACACCAGAGACGCCCGTGAGACGCCCGCTAAGCCTCGTAAGCTCACCTACAAGGAGCAGCGCGAGCTGGAGCAGCTCGAGCGCGACATCCCGCTCCTGGAATCCGAGAAACAGCAGATAGAGCAAGCCCTCAGCTCGGGCACCATCTCTGTCGACGAGATCACCCGACTCAGCAAGCGGCTGCCTATCCTCAACGAGGAGCTAGACGTCAAGTCGACCCGATGGCTGGAACTCTCAGATATATAACCCAAAAGTCGCTCAACTCTCAACCCTCAACTCTCAACCCTCAACTCTCAAACCTCAACTCTCAACTCTCTACCCTCAACCAAAATGCCCTTTCCCTCCCGCCACTTAGAGCGTGCCGTTCAGGAGTTTGCAAAGCTCCCCGGCATCGGACGCAAGACAGCCCTGCGGCTGGTGCTGCACATGCTGCGCCAGAATACTGCCGACGTAGAGCAGTTCGCCGAGGCCATCGCCACGCTCAAGCACGAGGTGAAGTACTGCCGCTGCTGTCACAACATCAGCGACGACGACCTATGCCCCATCTGTGCCGACAGCCGCCGCGATGCCTCGCAGATATGTGTCGTCGAGAACATACAGGACGTGATGGCTATCGAGAACACCCAGCAGTACAACGGACTCTACCACGTGCTCGGAGGCCTTATCTCGCCGATGGACGGCATCGGGCCCTCCGACCTCACTATCGACAGCCTTGTCGAGCGGGTGGGGCAGGGCAGCGTCCGCGAAGTGATCCTGGCTCTGAGCTCGACGATGGAGGGCGACACCACCAACTTCTACGTCTACCGCAAGCTGCAGCCAACAGGCGTCAGCGTCAGCATCATCGCCAGGGGCATCGCCGTGGGCAACGAGCTGGAGTATACCGACGAGGTGACACTCGCCCGCAGCATCATTAACCGAACACCGTTCAACGGATAAAATAAAAACATCACTCACACTATGAAGAAGACCCAGCAACAGCTCATGCTTCTGTTCGGCACCTTCCTGGTGCTCAGCGCCGCGATATACGTCGCTGGCGAATTCCTGCACTACGATATGTCCATCTTCGACGATGCCTCCCATACAACGCGCTTCTGCATCTACACGACGATGATTCTGCTCACCGTCATCATGCTGCCCCTCGCGCTGCGGCTGTTCAAGTTCCGCAAGGTCAGCGACGACCTGCACCTGCGGCAGGCAGCAGCCCTGAGGCAATGGGGCTCGCTGCGACTCATCGTCATGGGACTTCTGCTGCTGGTCAACACAGCCCTCTACTATGCCTTCGGGTTGGAAGCCAGCTACGGCTATCTCGCTGTCGTCACGCTCCTCTGCTTCCCCTTCGTCATACCCACGATGTCACGATGCAAAGCTGAGCTGTCATCTACCGACGAATCCGAGTATTCCGACAATTCAAAGCGTTCAGATGAAGAAGCTAACAGTAGTCATAGTCAGCTATAACGTACGACACTACCTCGAGCAGTGTGTCGTCAGCGTACAGCGTGCCGCACGCGATATCGACTACGAGCTGTTTGTCGTCGACAATAACTCGTGTGACGATACCGTACGCTATATCTCACGACGATTTGCCGACGAGCTGACGCTGATCGAGAGCCAGCATAACCTCGGCTTCGCACGAGCCAACAATATCGCCATACGCCAGTCGGAAAGCGAGTACGTGCTACTACTCAACCCCGACACCTTCATCTCGGAGGACAGCCTCCGAAAGGTACTCGAATTCATGGATGCACATCCTAAGGCAGGGGGCGTAGGAGTGAAGATGTATAATTCCAACGGAACCGTCGCCCGCGAGTCACGGCGAGGACTCCCCACACCCTGGGTATCCCTGCTGAAGATGATGGGATGCTCGCGGCGATACTATCTCAGCCATCTGCCATGGGACGAGCCCTGCCAGATAGAGGTCATGAGCGGAGCATTCTGCATGCTGCGTCGATCGGTACTAGACAGCGTAGGACTCCTCGACAAGGATTTCTTCATGTACGGCGAGGACATCGACCTCAGCTATCGCATCCTCAAAGGAGGTTTCGAGAACTGGTACGTGCCCGCCACCATCGTGCACTACAAGGGCGAGTCAACACAGAAGTCGAGCTATCGCTATGTCCACGTGTTCTATCAGGCCATGCTCATCTTCTTCCGCAAGCACTACGGGCATCTCTCCTTCTTCGTCACCATCCCCATCAAACTCGCCATCTATTTCCGCGCTTTCATCGCCCTCATCCGTATGCAATGGGACCGCATGCGGCACTCACTAGGCCTCGACATGCGCGATCATGGCGAGACGAACTACCTCTTCATCGGCTCGGCAGCAATGATCGACCAATGCCGTAAGCTCGCACGACGCAAAGGACTCTCGGCTCGATTCCAGACGGCTCGCACGCTGCCACAACCGCAGCTGGACGTCGAGCCAGGCACATGCATCGTCTACGACACCGATACTTTCGCCTTCCAGCAGATCATCGACGACGCTGTGTCCCATGCCGAACGATCCATCACCATCGGGACCTTCTGTCGACAGAACAAGACCATCATCACACCCACCGAGATCATCCGATGACCCAGAAGCCACAGCAAAACGACATAAATATAAGGGCAATGGAGCCTGAGGACCTGGATGCGCTCTACAGCATAGAGAACGACCAGCGGCTGTGGGGCGTCAGCGCTACCAACGTTCCCTATTCGCGCTACACCCTCCACGACTATATTGCCAATTCGGCCGGCGACATCTATACCGATCGGCAGGTGCGACTCATCATCGAGACAGCCGACAAAGACATCGTCGGCATACTCGACCTCGTCAATTTCGACCCGCGCCATCTGCGTGCCGAGGTGGGCATCGTCATCCAGGAGCCATACCGTTGTCAAGGCTACGCCCTGACAGCACTCTCACGCCTGAAGGCGTATGCTCAGCACGTGCTCCATCTACACCAGCTATATGCCATCGTAGAAGCATCCCACATCCCCGCCGTACGACTCTTCCGCAAAGCTGGCTACGAGCCGACCGCCACCCTTCATGACTGGCTCTTCGATGGCACCGAATACCACGACAGCCTCCTCCTGCAGCTCCTCCTATAGCCATTACGGCTCTTTCGTATATCAGCAATAAGCCTCCCGTCATCCGCCGTTTGCCATCTCGCATCACCTCACATTCAAAAAAAAGTGAGAAAAATAGGAAAAAAGTTTGGCGGTTTCAGAAAAAAGTAGTAATTTTGCACCCGCAAACAAGGAGAGTTGGCAGAGTGATCGATCGCGCTGGACTCGAAATCCGGTATACCCTTTCGGGTATCGGGGGTTTGAATCCCTCACTCTCCGCAAAACAGGATGGAAGCCGCAAAAATGGCTTCCATTTTTTATAATACCGTGCTGATGATGGCTCTGAACGGGAAACGCCTGCCCTGATCTCGAAAGGATGCCGTGCCCGCCTGAAACAGCAAAATCAGGGTGAAGAGCAGTTTCCTCACCCTGATTTGTTGAATGCCATACGGAGGCGTCTTATATCTCCCAGCCTACTGCCGATGCTCCGAGCACGGCTGCCGATGCTCCGTCGAGACCGCTGACGAGGAACTGGGCCTTGCCGCGGAAGATCTTCAGGACGTGCTCCTCGTAGGCCTCGCGGATGGGCTTCATGATGAGCTCGCCAGCCTTTACCATTCCTCCGAAGAAGATGAAGGCCTCGGGCGATGAGAAGGCAGCGAAGTCGGCACATGCCTCGCCGAGCATGTGGCCCGTGAACTCATAGATCTCCTTGGCCAGCTCGTCGCCCTTGCCGGCAGCGATGGAGACATCGAGGGAGGTGATGTCCTCGGGGTTCATCTCGCGCAGCAGCGACGGGCGTGTGGTGGTCGACAGGAGCTCACGCGCCGTGCGAGCCACACCCGTTGCCGAGCAGTAGGCCTCCAGACAGCCCGTGCGCCCGCAGCCACAGCTGCGCCCTTCCTTTCCGCGCACCATCGTCACGTGGCCCAGCTCACCGGCAAAGCCGTCGCAGCCGTATAGCAGCTGCCCGTTGACGACGATGCCCGATCCGACGCCCGTTCCGAGGGTGATGACGATGAAGTTCTTCATGCCGCGGGCAACGCCATACACCATCTCGCCGATGGCAGCGGCATTGGCATCGTTGGTCAGTGCCACGGGCACTCCGCCGAGCTTGTCGCTGAACATCTGAGCCAGGGGCACCTTGCCGTCGTGAGCCCACGACAGGTTCGGGGCGAACTCGATGGTGCCGTTGTAGTAGTTGCCGTTGGGCGCTCCGATGCCCATTGACTTGATCTTTTCGATGCCGCCCACCTGCTCGATGACGGGCTGCAGGGCATTGACCGATGCCTCGACGTAGGCTTCGGCAGTGGTGTAGTCGCCAGTCTTGATGGCAGTCGTTGCCTTTATCTCGCCGCGTGAGTCGACGATTCCGAATACTGAGTTTGTACCGCCCAGGTCAAGTCCGATGACGTAGGGCTTCAATCCTGCTTGTTCGATCATAAGTTTCGTCTCTTTTGTTTTTAGTTCTAGAATGATGATGCTGCAAAGGTAATAAAAAGTTTGGAGTTAGTAGTCAGGTGTTAGCAGAAATTTATACTCTCGGATGACTATTCGCTGACGAATTAACGTTTTTTAAGCATATAATACCTAAAAACTCCTAACTCCTAACTCCTAACTCCTAACTTTTTCGTACCTTTGCAGTCATGTTTCAAGTAGTACCTAATATTCTCGACTTCGTCTTCAAGGGGATGCTCATAGGCATCATCGCCTCGGCACCCATGGGGCCGGTCGGCATACTTTGCGTGCAGCGTACGCTGAACAAGGGGCGTTGGTATGGTTTCGTGACGGGTGTCGGAGCTGCTGCTAGCGACCTGATCTACGTGCTGATCACGGGGCTGGGGATGAGTCTCGTCACCGACTTCGTCAACGATCCCACCCATCGCTTCTACCTGCAGGTGGTGGGCAGCCTGGTGCTGCTCGTCTTCGGATTCTTCACCTACCGAAACGACCCTCTGAAGCAGATGCACCATTCGGGCAACCAGAAGGGCTCGCTGTGGTATAATGCGTGGACAGCCTTCCTCGTGACGCTCTCGAACCCGCTGATCATCATTCTCTTCGGAGCACTCTTCGCACAGTTCGCCTTTGCCCCGTCGACGCCCTTCGACATGCTCGCCAGCTTCCTCAGTGTAGCCGGCGGAGCACTGCTATGGTGGTACGGCCTGACGTGGCTCATCGACAAGATCCGCACGAAGTTCGACGACAACGGCATACGCATCATCAACCAGGTCATCGGAGCCATCGTCATCCTCGTCAGCATCATCATCCTGCTGGGCACTGTCACGAACATCTATCGGGTGTTCTAGTTGAGAGTTGAGAGATGAGAGTTGAGAGATGAGAGTTGAGAGATGAGAGTTGAGAGTTGAGGGTTGAGAGTTGAGAGTTGAGAGTTGAGAGACTTTTGTTTGTTTAAGATATTTAGAGAGAGAAGT
>CAMNHM010000018.1 GCA_946539475.1 uncultured Prevotellaceae bacterium
CGGATGACGGTGATCTTCACCTGTCCGGGATAGGTCATCTCGTTCTGGATCTTCGAGGCGATCTGTCCGCTGAGGGCCTCCGTCTCGGCATCGTCCATCTTGTCGGCACCGACGATGACGCGCAGCTCACGTCCGGCCTGGATGGCGTAGGTCTTTGTGACGCCAGGATAGCTCATGGCGATGGCTTCGAGGTCGTTCAGACGCTTGATGTAGGCCTCGACAATCTCGCGGCGTGCACCGGGACGTGCACCGCTGATGGCGTCGCAGACCTGTACGATGGGTGCCAGCAGCGTCTGCATCTCCATCTCGTCGTGGTGGGCGCCGATGGCGTTGCAGATGTCGGGCTTCTCCTTGTACATCTCGGCAATCTTTGCTCCGTAGAGTGCGTGAGGCATCTCGCTCTCCTCGTCGGGCACCTTGCCGATGTCGTGCAGCAGTCCGGCGCGCTTGGCCTTCTTGGGGTTCAGTCCCAGCTCGGCAGCCATGACGGCGCAGAGATTGGCCGTCTCGCGGGCGTGCTGCAGCAGGTTCTGACCATAGGAGGAACGGTACTTCATCTTGCCGATGATGCGGATGAGCTCAGGATGCAGTCCGTGGATGCCGAGGTCGATGGCGGTGCGCTTGCCCGTCTCGATGATCTCGTTGTCGAGCTGCTTCTTCACTTTCTGGACGACCTCCTCGATGCGTGCAGGATGGATACGCCCGTCGGCAACGAGCTGATGGAGTGCCAGGCGGCAGGTCTCGCGGCGCACGGGGTCGAAGCCGCTGATGACAATGGCCTCGGGCGTGTCGTCGACCACGATTTCCACTCCGCAAGCGGCCTCCAGGGCACGGATGTTGCGGCCTTCGCGACCAATGATGCGGCCTTTCACCTCGTCATTGTCGATATGGAACACCGAGACGCTGTTCTCAACGGCCGTCTCAGTGGCCACGCGCTGGATGGTCTGAATGACAATTTTCTTTGCCTGAGCATTGGCGTTCAGCTTGGCCTCGTCCATGATTTCGTTCACGTAGCTGGCAGCAGCGGTCTTGGCCTCGTCCTTCAGGCTCTCCACCAGGCGGTTGCGTGCCTCCTCGGCGCTCAGGCCCGAAAGCTCTTCCAGCTTCTCGCGCTCCTTCTGCTGCATCTTGCCCAGCTCATCCTGCTTCAGGGCCAGAGCCTTCTTCTCGTTGTCAATGCGCTGCTGCTGATTGTCGAGGTCGTTCTTCCTGCGGCCCAGTTCCTCCTGGCGCTGGTTCAGCGACAGCTCACGCTGCTTCAGCTTGTTCTCACTCTGCTGGATGTGCTGGTTGCGCTGCTGCACTTCCTTCTCCAGCTCGCTCTTCTTGTTGAGGAATTTCTCCTTCACCTCGAGAAGCTTCTTCTCCTTGATCACTTCGGCCTCTTTGTTGGCCGACTCTACCATTTCGTTGTATTTCCCCTTGATGACCTTGAGGAACACGAAATATCCGCAGCCCACACCGATGGCTAGGGCTGCAGCAGCAATAATTATTGCTAAAAGTGTACTTATCATATTATTGTTATGTTAATAATCTCCTATTTCAAGGCGTCTTCGATTTCAGAAGTCAGCTGTCGGAGAGTATTATCATAGGGGGCCGTATCGTTCTTGCTGAGCTCTTTCTCGTATCTGAGCGCAATCTCGATGAGCGTCATCAGCCCGATGGTATGGTCGCTCTTGCGCCCCTTGTACACCTGGGCGTAGGCACCATAGCGCTCGGTGATGAGCTTGGCTGCGGCACGATAGTACACCTCATCCTCGCGGTTGTGGAGTACCATTGCAATGTCTTCGTCGTAGACATGCAACCTTATATTGAGTTTCTCTTTACTTTCTTCTGCCATCGTTGTTCCTACTTCTCATCGCTAAGAATGGCAATGCACTTGTTGATGCTTCTGATGAGGGTGGCGATGCGGTCCTTGGCGCCTTCCAGGTCGCCGTCGGAGATCTCCATCATCCGGGCCATCTTCAGCGATTCATAGTCACGCTCCTTCTGCTGGGTCTGGGCCTTGAGCTGGCCGATGACGCGCTCTTTCTCATCAATGGCGGCACGCAGGTCTTGGTTCTCCTGCTTCAATTCCTTGAAACGGAGAATCATCTGCCGTACGCGCGTTTGAAACGCGGTCAAATCTTTCTCGCTCTGAGTCATGACAATGAATTTACTCGACAAAGGTAGTTAAAAAAGGTGTAACTGCCCGCCTTTGAACGATTTATTTAATATTTATTAATCATTCGCTGTCGTTTTGAGGGCGTTTTTCCTTCTTTGCCAACATCACGACGCGATAGACGAAGTCGGAAGCCCATTTCTCGGAAAAGTTGAGCTTCTTGTTGTATTCGCGTACGTCGATGACGGTCTTGATCACACCAGCGTCCTTATAGTCGTTCTTCGTGTAGATGTCGTGGACGGTCTTCTGGGTCATCGTGTAAAGGGTCTTCTTGAAGAACCCGGGCATGCGGAGCTTGAACTTCATCAGGTTGCTGGTAAGCATCATCAGGTCTTGTACATAAGCCTGGAACTGAAGCATGTAGGTCTGCACGTCCTGGATCTTGCGGCAACGGCGGTTGATGCTCTGGTCGATCTCCTTGAAGAACTGGTCGTCCATCTCGTACATGTCCTTGAGCATCTTCTTGCAGCGTGCCTTCTCACCTATGCCGAGGCGTCCTCCCTGCGTGGGCACTTTCAGCGTGATCTTGAATGTGCGCAGGTCGGGTAGGGCGGCGAGGTTGGTGATGTGAAGGTCGGAGGCCATCACTGCCTGAAAATACACGCGTATGAGGGTCATGAAATCTTCCATTCCCCCAATTCTCACTTCTTGGTCAGCCGTCTTACGGCCGAATATTCTTTCTAGTAATCCCATGATTTTACAAAAATTCTGTGCAAAGGTACAAAATAAACGTCAATCGTCGTGGTGTTTAACTCCTTTTAACTCCACCGAACCTCTATACTTAGCAACTTTTTTGTAACTTTGCACCCTGTATTACGTAAAAGACACTATGAAGGGAATAGTTTTAGCCGGTGGAAGCGGTACTCGCCTCTATCCTATAACTAAGGGTATCAGCAAGCAGTTGATTCCTATTTTCGACAAGCCGATGATCTATTATCCCATCTCGGCTTTGATGTTGGCAGGCATTCGCGAGATACTGATTATATCGACGCCCTACGACCTCCCGGGCTTCCGACGCCTACTTGGCGACGGCAGCGAGTTGGGAGTGCATTTCGAATATGCCGAGCAGCCCTCGCCTGACGGGCTGGCTCAGGCGTTCATCATTGGCGAGGAGTTTATCGGCGACGATTGTGCCTGCCTGGTGCTGGGCGACAATATCTTCTACGGATCGGGATTCTCCGGGCTGCTGCGCCAGAGTGTGGAGAATGCCGAAAAGCATAATATGGCCACCGTCTTCGGATACTATGTCAACGATCCTGAGCGCTACGGAGTGGCTGAGTTCGATGCAGAGGGTAACTGCCTGAGCATCGAGGAGAAGCCCGAGCATCCCCGTTCCAACTATGCCGTCGTCGGCCTCTATTTCTATCCAAACAGTGTTGTCGACGTGGCAAAGTCCATCAAGCCCAGTGCCCGCGGCGAGCTAGAGATCACGACCGTCAACCAGACGTTCCTCGCCCGTCAGCAGCTGAAGGTGCAGACCCTGCAGCGAGGCTTTGCATGGCTCGATACCGGCACGCACGACTCGCTGGCTGAGGCCTCGACATTCATCGAGGTCATCGAGAAACGTCAGGGACTGAAGGTGGCCTGTCTCGAGGAGATCGCCTTCAAGCGTGGATGGATCAGTCGCGAGCAACTGCTAGACTTGGCGAAGCCGATGCTGAAGAACGACTACGGACGTTACCTGGAGCAGCTGGCCAATAATTATTAATTAAGGAACACGTATACATTATTGTAAGAAAATGGAAGAAATCAAGAAAAACGAGAACAGTATAGAGTCGTTCGATATTCTTACCCAACAGGAGGAAGAGTCGTCGTTCAACTTCAGGACGATCCTTCGGATGTTTGTCCTCAACTGGCAGTGGTTCCTGCTCTCGATGTTCATTTTCGTCTGCGGGGCACTCATCTACCTCCGCTACACCGACTCCGTCTATCAGGTGTCGGCGAAGATGCTGATCAAGGAGGAGACCAACAACCGCCGCTCTAACGGCCAGCTGCTGGCCAACATGCAGGACCTGGGCTTCATCTCGAACTCAGCCGGTATTGAGAACGAGGTGGAGATTCTGAAGTCGCGCATCCTCTCGCTAGAGGCAGTGAAGGACTTGAAGCTCTACACGGAGTACCGCACGGAAGGAAAGATAAAGAAGTCGCTCATCTACAAGTCGCAGCCCATCAATGTCGATATGGACCCTGAGTCGCTCGAGAAGCTCGAGAAGACGCGCCCCGGCTTCTTTAGCCTGAAGATAGTCCGTACCGCCAACGGCTACAACGTCGAGAGCACCGATGCCGACAATGTCTTCAAGGGATCGTTCAAGAACACTCCCGACACGCTGAAGACTCCCTATGGTATGCTGACGTTTACGACGAACGTCAACGAGTATGTGCGGCCGATGAATGTCGGCGAGACGCTTCTCGTCACCATCATCGGTCCGCGAATCGTCGCCTCGCGCTATGCCCGCATCCTCTCGGTCGAACCTACGTCGAAGCTGACGTCCATCGCCCAGCTGACCATCAACGACCTTCATCCCGATCGTGCCTACGACTACCTGAAACAGCTCGCCATCTGCTACAACCGCCAGGCCAATGCCGACAAGAACGAGATAGCAATGAAGACTGAGGAGTTCATCAACAACCGTCTGGAGAAGATCAATGCCGAGCTGGGGTCGACGGAGAGCGAGCTTGAGGAGTTCAAGCGCATGAACAACCTGACTGAGTTGCGCCTCGATGCAACACAGTCGATCACTCAGTCGACGGAATATGCTGCCAAGCTGGCTGATGCCAACACGCAGATCATGCTGCTCGACTACTTGCGCGAGCACGTCAACGATCCCGCCAACAGGTATCAGATCATTCCCTCGAACGTCGGTATGAGCGACCCCATCTCAGCATCGCTCATCAACGAGTACAACCGCACCGTCCAGGATCGCGACAAGCTGCTACGCTCCGCCTCGGAAAGTGCTCCGCAGGTGATCACCCTGACGAACACCCTCGACAACCTTACCGCCAGTATCAAGACCGCCCTCCAGCAGGCTCGCCGTACGGCCGACATTCAGCGGCAGGGTATCGAGAGCCAGTATGCTGCCTACAGTCAGCGCGTATCGAACACTCCCGAGCAGGAACGCATCCTCACGCAGATTGGCCGTCAGCAGGAGGTAAAGTCGGGTCTCTACCTCATGCTCCTTCAGAAACGTGAGGAGAACTCCATCTCGCTAGCTGCCACAGCCGACAAGGGTCGCCTCATCGACGATCCCGTCTATAATGGCAAGGTCAGCCCACGCAGCTCCATCATCCTCCTGGCAGCCCTCGTGCTGGGATTCCTGCTGCCGTTGGTCATCATCTACATCCTGCAGCTGTTGCGCTACAAGATTGAGGGACATGACGATGTGGCACGCCTGACGACGCTGCCCATCGTTGCCGACGTAGCTGTAGCGAGCGACTCGGTGAAGAACACGGCAGGCATCGTCGTCCACGAGAATCAGAACAACCAGATCGACGAGATATTCCGATCGATGCGTACCAATATCCAGTTCCTGATGAAGGGCGACGAGAAGGTGATACTCTTCACCTCGTCGACCTCTGGTGAGGGAAAGACGTTCAATGCCGCCAATCTTGGTGTCAGCTTCGCCCTGTTGGGCAAACGCGTTATTCTGATGGGTCTCGACATCCGTAAGCCTGCACTCGGACGGCTATTCAACATCTCCGACCGTCAGGTGGGCATCACCCCGCTGCTGGTGAAGGACCACGTCACAGAGGCTGACCTGAAGGCTCAGATACGTCCCTCGGGCGAGAACAAGAACCTCGACCTGCTATTGGCTGGTCCTACGCCTCCCAACCCCACCGAACTGCTGGCGCGGCAGAATCTAGTCGACATCATCGACATGCTTCGCAAGGAGTACGACTACATCATCCTCGACACCGCCCCTGTGGGACTTGTCACCGATACGCTGCAGATCGGCCGCGTGGCCGACGTGACGGCTTTCGTCTGCCGCGCCGACTACACACCGAAGTCCAGCTTCGGACTCCTCAACATGCTTCATAAGGAGAACAAGCTCAAGAATATGTGCGTCGTTCTTAATGGTGTTGACATGTCGAAGAAGAAGTACGGTTACTATTACGGCTACGGCAAGTACGGCAAGTACGGACGCTACGGCAGCAGCTATGGCTACGGCAACTACGGCTCGTACGGCAACTACGCCGAGAGTCACTATGGCCGTAAGGACGACGACTCCATCAAGAAATAGACAGTCAGAAAACGAATATATTCCAAGAATAGAGAACCATAATGGCAACTATAGCAGTCGACTTCGACGGAACGATTGTCGAACACCGTTATCCAGAGATAGGCGAGGAACGCCCCTTCGCTATCGATACCCTGAAGATGCTCATCCGCGACCGCCACAAGCTCATCCTGTGGACGGTGCGCGAGGGGCAGCTGCTCGACGACGCCGTCAACTGGTGTCGCGAGCGTGGTGTCGAGTTCTATGCCATCAACCGTGACTATCCTGAGGAAACGACTTCCAACAATCCTCATTTCAGTCGCAAGCTGAACAGCATTGACTATTGGATTGATGACCGTAACATCGGCGGACTGCCCGACTGGGGCACTATCTACCGCATGATCAGCCACCATCGTACGTGGAATGACATCATCGACGACGAGGTGCGACGCGCATCCCTCCGCCCCTACGAGGAGGTCGGCTCACGTCGCAAGAAACCCTGGTGGATATTTTGAGAACGGACAAACAAAAAGGCTGCGCATCATCTTGGTGCGCAGCCTTTTTCAATCTTTTTACCTTATTATTTCACCTTCTCCACGATGGCCTTGAAAGCCTCGGGATTGTTCAGGGCGAGGTCGGCAAGCACCTTGCGGTTGATCTCGATGCCAGCCTTCGAAAGGGCGCCCATGAGCTTCGAATAGCTGATGCCCTCCATGCGTGCGGCAGCGTTGATACGCTGAATCCACAGAGCGCGGAAGTTGCGCTTCTTGTTACGACGGTCACGATAGGCATAGGTCAGACCTTTCTCCCATGTGTTCTTAGCTACTGTCCAAACATTCTTGCGGGCTCCAAAGTAGCCGCGGGTGAGCTTCAGAATTCTCTTACGCTTTGCTCTCGATGCAACGTGATTGACTGATCTTGGCATAGTTTCTTAACGTTTTAAATGTTCGACAATAGGTTTGATTAACGGAGACAGAGCAGGTCGCGAACCTGCTTCATGTTGGTCTTGTCAACGATAGAGTACCCCTGCAGATTACGCTTCTGCTTCTTGGTCTTCTTCGTGAGGATGTGGCTGTGGTAAGCGTGATGTCTCTTAACCTTACCTGTTCCGGTGAACGAGAATCTCTTCTTGGCTCCGGAGTTTGTCTTTACTTTTGGCATTTTTTTGTTTGTTTAAATGGTTATTAATGACGGGCGACTACGCATATACCGGGCGCGCCGCCCTTTTTCTCTCGTGCTTATTCGTCGGCGTTCTCTGTGAGCTTCTTCAGAGCGTCGGCACTAATCTTCGCGTTGGCCAGCAATCCGCCGTTGGCCGGTGCTTCGGCATCCATCTCGGAAGCCTTCTCGGTCACCGCTTTCTTGCTGATGTCCTCGCGCTTCTTCTCTTCCTCACGGTCGCGTGCCTGCTGGCTCTTCTTAGCCACACCGGCTTTCTTCGGAGCGAGATAGAGGAACATCTTCTTTCCCTCCAGCGAGGGCATCGACTCCACCTTTCCGCATTCCTCGAGGTCGTTAGCAAAACGCAGCAGTAGCACCTCGCCCTGCTCCTTAAACAAGATGGAACGCCCGCGAAAGAAGACGTACGCGCGAACCTTATTACCCTCCTCGAGGAATTCACGCGCATGCTTGAGCTTGAACTGATAATCGTGCTCGTCGGTCTGAGGCCCGAAGCGAATCTCCTTCACCTCGACCTTTACCTGCTTGGCCTTCATCTCCTTCTGACGCTTCTTCTGCTGGTAGAGGAACTTCGAATAGTCGATGAGCCGGCAGACGGGGGGATTGGCATTCGGTGAAATCTCCACCAGGTCAACACCCTGTTGGCGAGCCATGTCCAGGGCTTGACGAGTAGGCATTACCGTCGATCCGCTATCACTGACGATGCGGACTTCACGCACGCGAATCTGCTCGTTGGTGCGGTATTGGTTCTGTTTTTTGTCGGTCTTCATCAAACGTTTTTTCGAAATCGGCTGCAAAGTTACGACAAAACGGGCAAACTGCAAAATAAATTGCCAATTATTTTTGCTATACTACTGATTTTTTGTACCTTTGCACGCAAAAATCTACATTCGAGCTATGAAGAAAGTATTACTTTTGGCCTCGCTGCTGCTGCTCACGCTGACGGCAGGTGCCCAGATGGCCGACCCCGTGCACTTCCGCTCTGAGCTGAAGATGCTCACGGGCGACGAGGCAGAAATCGTGTTCTCAGCCACCATCGATCCCGGCTGGCATCTCTATTCGACCGACATCAGCGACGACGGTCCCACGCGCGCCACGTTCCACGCGGAGAAGATGGACGGCGCTGAGGCAGTGGGTGCGCTGAAGCCTCGCGGAAACGTGAAGGAGCAGTTCGACGAGATGTTCGGCACCAACCTCCGTTTCTTTGAGAACCAGGGTGCTTTCGTCCAAAAGATCCGTTTCACAAAACCTCAGTACGACATCAGCTGCTATCTGGAGTACGGTGCCTGCAATGACGAGATGTGCATGCCGCCAACGACGGTGGAGTTCAGTCAGAAGGGCGAATCGCCGAAGGCTGCCCAGCCGGCTCCTGCCGTCGAGGAGAAGACTCCCGACGCTGCTGCCCCGGCCGACGATGCCCCCGCCGCAGAGGAGACGACTGCTGAAGAGCCTGCACAGGACTCCACCAGCGTAGTGCCCGATGCTGCAGCTGTGCTGACGAACGCCGAGGCAGGGACGACAGAGGCACTCTGGCAGCCCATCACCGACGAGCTGAAAGCCTATGAGTCGGCAGGGTCGAACGACCTGAGCATGCCCTGGTGGATGATCTTCCTCGAGGGGTTGCTGGCGGGATTCCTCGCTGTGCTCACGCCCTGCGTATGGCCCATCATACCGATGACCGTCTCGTTCTTCCTCAAACGCAACAAGGAGCGCCGCAAGGCCATCAACGAGGCACTGACCTACGGCGCCAGCATCGTCGTCATCTACGTGCTGCTGGGCCTCGTCGTGTCGCTCATCTGGGGACCGAGCAAGCTCAACGAGCTGTCGACCAACGCTGTGTTCAACATCTTCTTCGCCCTGCTGCTCATCGTCTTCGCGGCATCGTTCTTCGGAGCCTTCGAGCTGACGCTGCCCTCCAGCTGGTCGAACAAGATCGACCAGAAGTCGGAGTCGACCACAGGCCTGCTGAGCATCTTCCTCATGGCCTTCACGCTGGCGCTGGTCAGCTTCTCGTGCACGGGTCCCATCGTGGGATTCCTCCTCGTGGCGGTATCCACACAGGGTGACATCATCGCGCCCACCATCGGTATGCTAGGCTTCGCCATCGCGCTGGCCATACCCTTCACCATCTTCGCCCTCTTCCCCTCGCTGCTCAAGTCCGCACCCAAGTCGGGCGGATGGATGAACACCGTGAAGGTGGTGCTCGGATTCATCGAACTGGCCTTCGCCCTGAAGTTCCTCTCCGTAGCCGACCTCGCCTACGGATGGCACCTGCTCGACCGCGAGACCTTCCTCGCCCTCTGGATCGTGCTCTTCGCCCTGCTGGGCATCTACCTGCTTGGATGGCTCAAGTTCCCCCACGATGATGATCAGCGGCGCACCAACGTGCCCCAGTTCTTCCTCGGATGGGTGTCGCTGGCCTTCGCCGTCTACATGGTTCCCGGACTCTGGGGAGCACCCCTGAAGGCCATCAGTGCCTTCTCGCCGCCCATGAACACGCAGGACTTCAACCTCTACCGGGGCTCTGTCGAGGCGAAGTACACCGACTACGACCTGGGTATGGCCGCCGCACGCGCTGAAGGCAAGCCCGTGATGGTAGACTTCACCGGCTTCGGATGCGTCAACTGCCGAAAGATGGAGGCTGCCGTATGGACCGATCCCACCGTGCGCGACCTCATCAGCGACAAGTACGTGCTCATCTCGCTCTATGTCGACGACAAGACTCCGCTGCCCCAACCCATCGAAGTGACCGAGAGTGACGGCACCACCCGCAAGCTGCGCACCGTGGGCGACAAGTGGAGCTACCTGGAGCGCACGAAGATAGCCGCCAACACGCAGCCCTTCTACGTCCTGCTCGACCCCACCACCGGCAAGCCCCTCAACGGCCTCCGCTCGTACGACGAGAACATCGACGAATACATCAAGTTCCTGCAGACAGGCCTGAAGAACTACAAATGAAATCTTCCGCTGCACCTCATCCTTGGTGTAGCTTGCTTGGCGCTCTCCTCCTGCAAAAAGGTAGGGGAGCGCCGTGTTTTTTTGATTTTTTTCTTCATTTTGCTTTCTTTCCCGAAATATTGTTGTACCTTTGCAGCCGATTTGGTGATGCCGGGGGCTTTTCGGCCATCCGGCAGAGAGGGAATCAGGTGAGAAACCTGAGCAGTGCCCGCTACTGTAATCTCCGTTGTGGGAAGTCTACATTAAAGCCACTGACAGTTTTCGGCCCAAGGCCATAGTCGGGAAGGCAGACTTTCAGGAGAAAGCCAGGAAACCTGCCAAAGCGAGGGCATTGCCCAAGCATGCTTGGGTTTTGTCGATAGGCAAGATTCGGTCATAGGCCAACCTGCCGTTTCAGAAAACCACCAGACGAAGGTCTCGGGATCAAGACCTCGGAAGAAAAAGAAATCGATGACAAGAAAGAGGAACGTCTTTTGGATGATGCTTTGTGCCTGCTGGCTTCTCGCAGGCAACATGGTGTATGCGCAGCGCAAGGTGCTCAGGCAGATGAGCGACTCCGTACAGCTGCAGAACGTGACCGTAGTAGGCAAGTCGAAGGCTCAGCGCCTGCGCGAGGGAGCACTGGCGCTGAATGCCATCGATGTGCGTACGATGGTCAGCTCGCTGCAGAGCCTGAACGACATCATCGACCGCACGGCAGGCGTGAAGGTGCGCGAGGAGGGCGGCGTGGGCTCCGACTTCGACCTGAGCATCAATGGCATGTCGGGCAACGCTGTGCGCTATTTCATCGATGGTGTCCCCCTCGACACGAAGGGCTCGGGTGTCACCCTGGCCAACCTGCCCGTGAGCATCATCGACCATGTGGAGATATACAAGGGCGTGGTGCCCACCTGGCTCAGCAGCGATGCCCTTGGCGGAGCTATCAACATCGTGACCAACCGTCAGAAGAGCAACTACCTGGACGCCTCCTACAGCGTGGGCTCGCTGCACACCCACAAGGCCGACGTCAACGCCCAGTACATCCTCAGTAGCGGTCTCGTCGTGCGCCCCACGCTGGGCTTCAGCTATTCCAAGAACGACTACATGATGAAGGGGGTGGAGCTGTGGGACGAGGACGCACGGAAGTTCCTGCCCCAGGACCGCCGTCGCTTCCACGACGACTATTGCTCGCTGCTCGCCCAGGTGGAGGTGGGCTTCAGCCAACGGTCGTGGGCTGACGAGTGCTTCGCGCACGTGACGTATAATAATGTGGAGAAAGACATCCAGACGGGACAGATGCAGACGCGCGTCGTGGGCATGGCCGACAGGTCGACCCGCGCCTGGGGCGTGGGTATCAGCTATCAGAAACGCCGTCTGCTGACTGACGGGCTGAGCCTGAGCGCACAGCTCAGCCACACCTGGGACCACTCGCTGACCACTGACACCGCCTATCGGCAGTACGACTGGAACGGCGACTACATCTACAGCGCCCGCAACGAGCTGACGGGGCGCACCCGCACCATGCGCCACTATCGCCGTCCGCTGACCATCGCCAGGGCTGACGTAGGCTATCAGCTGGCTGAGGGACATCAGCTGAATTTCGACTATGCCCTCAACCGCACCGGCAACGACCGCTGGGACGATGTCGACAAGACGTTCGAAGCCTCCAACGACGTACTCTCAAAACACATCTTCGGGCTGGCATACAACCAGATGCTGCTCGACGGGCGCATGAACAACACGTTCTTCCTGAAGGACTATATGAACCATCTCGTAGTGGAGCAAACCGACATCCCTTCAGTGACGGGATCAACCGGCGTGATGGGAGCCAACACCAAGAATTTCGTGGGCTATGGTGTAGGCACCCGCTTCCAGATAGTCGAGCCCTTCGCCCTGAAAGCCAGCTATGAGCACAGCATCCGCCTGCCGCTGGCACGCGAGCTGCTGGGCAACGGCACCACCATCTACGCCAACATGGCCCTGCGCCCTGAGAGTAGCGACAACCTCAACCTGGGCATCTTCGGGACGCTGAAGAATGCCGACCACATGCTGTCGTACGAGGTGAACGGGTTCCTGCGTCGCAGCGAGGACTACATCCAGCCGCAGGTGTCGGAGAAAGAAGGCACGATGCAGTATGTCAACGTGCCCTCCGTCCACATCAAGGGGCTGGAGGGGGAGTTGCGCTACGACTGGCAGCACCGCCTGCAGCTAGTGGCAAACATGAGCTGGCAGGATGCTCGCGACCGCCAGCGGCTGAAGAACGACGGCAAGCCATCAGTCACGTTCAACAACCACGTGCCCAATCGCCCCTGGCTCTTCTCGTCGGCCGAGGCGCGCTACACGCTTCGCCGTCTGCCCTCGCCCTGTCCTCGCGACAGGCAGGGAGCCACTCTTCGACTGGGGGTCGACTATCAGTGGGTGCACTGGTTCTTCCTCTCATGGGAGGGCTACGGCAGGCTCGACACCAAGGCGCGCATCCCTGAGAAGAACATCCTGGGAGCCGAGGCCACCTACTCCTGGCACGCCGACCGCTACAGTCTCTCCGTGCAATGCCAGAACCTACTCGATGCCACCGTCTACGACAACTACAAGCTGCAACGGCCAGGGCGCACGCTGATGGCTAAGTTCAGGGTCTATCTGCACTGAGGCACGTTTCTATGAAAAGTACATCAATCATTTATTACAAACAACAATCAACATTTTTAAAAAGCTATGAAGAAAATCACATTGTTTCATTCCATGTTGGCAGCGCTCATGCTTGCTGCCGGATTCACCGCCTGCTCTGACGACGACGATGACAAGAAGGAGCCCGTCGTTGAGACCATCACTCCCTACCACTTCGACATCACGGTCACCGTGGGTCAGCAGGGAGGCATGGCGCGCAAGGTGACCACCATCATGCAGAGCGTCGACTCGCTCAATGGCGGTCCGCAGGTTGACTTCCGCAACCAGGGCGGCGAGATCAACGCCACCTATTCGATGGAGACCATCCTCAAGGGCAAGTACTACTATCAGGTGCCCTTCTCAGCTGACCGCTTCACCAAGTTCCAGTTTGTCAACGACCAGGTGAAGGTGGTGCAGGAGCAGAAGTTCCAGCAGAACACCTATGGCACGCGCAGCTACACCCACGCCTGGACCAACGACTCCACGCTGGTCATCATGGCTGCCGATGGCGACAAGACGGGCATCGTATGGACCAAGCTGAATGCCAACGACATGCGCATCCTGAGCGAGGGCAAGCTCAGCATCAGTGTGGCCGACGGTTGGGAGACCTTTACCACAAGCGGCATCCTGGCCTACCGCAAGAGCGACGACAAGCTGTTCTACTTCTACTTCAACAAGAAGGGCAGCGGCATACGCGCCACCAACGAGGGACACTTCCACGTGGTGACCATCAACGCTGCCACGATGGACGTCGAGCGTGACCTGATCAATACCGACAACGTGGCCGAGACAGCAGGCTCCGCCTATGGTGAGCTGCTCCAGCAGACCGTCTTCTTCGACGAGAACGATAATCTCTACCTGACAGCCTTCGACGATACTGAGATTGGTGAAGAGGGCAAACTGCTGCGCATCAAGAACGGCGAGTACAACTTCGAGGCTGGCTACAACGGATTCCCCAAGGCCGACGGCAAGCTGCTCACCGTCCATTATCTGGGCAACGGTAAGGTGTTCGCCTACTCGCGCTGGGACAACGGCGGTGCCAAGAGCAATACGGGCATCGACAGCTACAGCCACTACTACAGCATCATCGACCTCAACGCCAAGACGCGCACCCGCCTGTCGTTTGCCGGCACTGAGATTCCCTACAGCAGTGGCCGCTTCTCGCAGCGCTCCGTCTACGTGCCCCAGGAGAACAAGGTCTACTTTGGCGTGAACACTGAGAATGCCCAGCCCCAGGTCTACATCTACGACGTCGCCACTGGCCAGGTGGCTGAGGGCGTGAAGGTGGCCGAGGGTTACTACTTCGAGCAGATTCGCATGGTCGAGGAGGATTCCTACACCGTAGTACACGAGTGATATGCGACGCCTGATAACACTTACCGCCATGTTCCTGTGCCTGCACTGCTGGGCGCAGGAACATTCTGCACTGCTGATGGTGCACTTCGGGACCACCTTCGACGACACCCGTGCGAAGACCATCGATGCCATCAACGAGCAGGCACGCCGTGCCCATCCGCAGATGCGCTTTGCCGAGGCCTACACCTCGCGGGTGGTCATGAAGCGGCTGGCAGCCAAAGGCATCAGCAAGGACACACCCGTCGATGCGCTGCTGCGCCTGCGTGCCGAAGGGTGCCGTCGCGTGGTCGTACAACCCACGTTCGTCATCGACGGGGTTGAGATGGACCGCCTGCGCAGCGATGTTGAGCAGGTGCGACCCTTCTTCGACACCATCGCCGTTGGCACGCCCCTCCTCTACAGTGTCGACGATGCCCAGCAGGTGTGCCAGGTGCTCGCCAAGCGTCATCCTGCCAACCAGAAGAAAGGGGCTCACGTGGTGTTCGTGGGGCATGGAACTGAGGGACCCGCAACAGCCCTCTACTCGCAGCTCGACTACATGCTTCACGCCAACGGCTACCCCTGCCATCATGTCGCTACCATCGAGGGCTATCCCACGCTGCAGACGCTCATCCTTCAGCTCAAGGCTCAGCGGGCAAAGGCTGTCACGCTGGTACCGCTGCTCTTCGTGGCTGGCGATCATGCCTCCAACGATATCTCCGTGGAGTGGAAGCAGGCGCTCGAGCAGGAGGGCTTCAGCGTCGACCTCCACATTGAGGGGCTTGGCGAGGTGCCCGAGATACAACAGCTGTATATCAGCAGGATCTTTTGAGGAGTTTAAGGGGAGTTAAAGCTGAAATATGAAGCGTATCTGGATTCTGGGGCTGGCAGCAGTGCTGCTGGTGGGGGTTTATGCGGGCTATCGGCGCTGGATGGCCCCTACGCGCATCCTGGTGGTCAACGCACTCGACAGCCAGCAAGCCGACATCGTACTGAGCAATGACTCGCGCCACATCAGGGTTGACTGCGTCGATGCCGACGAGATATCGAACCTCGACAGCTACGATGCCGTCGTCATCTATGCCCGCCGCATCTTCCTCAGCGACAGCCAGGTGGAGGAGGTGAAACGGGCTGCCGCCCAAGGCATTCCCGTCTTCACGAAGACCCTGCGCAGCAACGACTTCGTGGAGAACCACAACCTGAGCGAGCAGCAGGTAGCCACCCTGCAGGAATACTTCGACAACGACAGTCGTCAGAACCTGCGCAACGGGCTGCGCTTCCTGCGCCACCTGGCCACTCCCTGGCGATGGGGTGACCAAGATTATGCCAACCCCATCCCCGCCCTGCAGAACGTCTACTATCACAGGCAGTACGGGCACTACTTCGCCACCGCCGACGAGCTGACGGCCTACCTGCGCCTCAGCGGTCTCTACCACGAGGGCAGCCCCCGCCTGGCACTCATCTCAGGCATCACCTTCCCGATGGAGGGCAATCGCGAGCACATCGACACCCTCATCACCATGCTCACCCAGCGAGGGCTCAACGTATTCCCCCTGACAGCCGTAGGCAGCGAGCGCGAGCGCATGCTCCACGAGCTGTGCCCCGATGGCATCGTCTATATGGCTATGGGGCGCATTGGCAACGACACCCTTGTCAGCTGGATTCACCAGCACGACATCGCACTCTATGCCCCCTTCCCCCTCTCCACCACCCATCGTGAGTGGATGGACGCTGGCCAGCCCTTGTCGGCAGGCTCGAAGAACGCCCGCATCGTGATTCCCGAGATCGACGGTGCCACAGTGCCCTACTGCGTAGGCACCCAGGATGCCGGCTCCGACGGCTACCTGCAGCGCAGGGCTGAGGTGGAGCGCTGTCAGCTGCTCTGCGAATACATCTGTCGTCACCAGGCACTGCGCACGAAGCCCAACAGCGAGAAGCGCGTGGCGATAGGCTACTTCAAGCGACCCGGCAACGACGCCCTGCTGGCCAGCGGCATGGAGGTCATACCCTCGCTCTACAACTTCCTGAAGCGCCTACGCAGCGAGGGCTATCGCGTCGATGGACTGCCCTCCACGCTCGACGCTTTCACACGCCTCGTGCGACGCGAGGGGAAGGTGCTGGGCACCTATGCCCTCGAGGCACAGCGGCGCTATATGCATGAGGGGCACCCGCTCTGGCTCAGCCGCAGGCAGTACGAGCAGTGGGCTGCCGAGGTACTCGCTCCTGAGAAGTATGCCGAGGTGGTCAGCCACTACGGACCTTTCCCAGGAGAGCTGCTGGCACGTGGCGACAGCCTGGCGGTAGCCTGTCTGCGCTTCGGCAACATACTGCTCTTCCCGCAGCCGCGACCTGCGCTGGGTGACGACGACTACCGTGTGGAGCATGGTGTCGACGTGCCGCCGCCCCACAGCTATCTCGCTCCCTATCTCTACGTGCAGCGCGGCTTCCAGGCCGATGCCATCATCCATTTTGGCACTCATGGCAACCTTGAGTTCACCCCTGGACGCGATGCCGCCATGCGCAGGCAGGACTGGAGCCAGCAGCTCATCGGCCCCACGCCGCATTTCTATTACTACACCACTGCCAACATCGGCGAGTCCATCATAGCCAAGCGCCGCTCGGCTGCCACCCTCGTCACCTACCTCACGCCACCCTATGCCGAGAGCGGAATGAGCAAGCGCTATGGTGCCCTGCACAACAGCGTCCACCAGGCACTGGCTGGCGCGAAGTCGCAGGCCGCGCTCAGGGCTGAGATCGTGCGCGAGGGACTCCATCGCACGCTGGGCATCGACAGCATCGGCACGGCACCCCTCACCCAGGACGAGCTGGAGCGCATCGACGCCCACATCGAGGAGCTGATGAGCGAGCGGATGCAGGGCGCCTACTACACCCTGGGGCAGCCCTACAGCCCTGAGCAGCTGCAGCTCACCGCCCAGGCCATCACCAGCGACGCCTCGCAGTGGGCCGACATCACACGTCGGCTGCTGGCGTCGACACAGGCCGAGCTCGACAATATGGTCAGTGCCCTCAGCGGCGGCAACATCGCCCCTGCCCCTGGCGGCGATCCCGTGATGAACGACAACGTCCTGCCCACAGGGCGCAACATGTTCAGCATTAATCCCGACAACACTCCCGACGAACAGGCGTGGGAGGACGGCAAGCGACTGGCCGACGAGACGCTGCAGCGCTATGTGGCCGAGCATGGCGACTATCCCCAGAAGGTCAGCTACACCCTCTGGGCGGGCGAGTTCATCGCCACAGGAGGAGCCACCATCGCCCAGGTGCTGTGGATGATGGGCGTAGAGCCGCTGCGCGACAGTCAGGGACGCATAGGGCAACTGCGACTGGTACCCGCCTGCGAGCTGCGTCGACCTCGCGTCGACGTGCTGGTGCAGGTCAGCGGTCAGCTGCGCGACATTGCCGACTCGCGACTGAAGCTCATCAGCGAGGCTGTCAGACTCGCTTCCGAGGCCGACGACAGTGTTGACGACAGCCACTGCCTCTACCGCAACTACGTGCTCGAGGATACACGCCGCCAGCAGCAACGCCTTCAGGCTGAGGGTGTCGATGCCGGCGAAGCGAGCCAGCTGGCGGTGCTGCGCGTCTTCGGACCTGCCAATAATGGCTATTCCACAGGCATGATGAACTACATCGAGCGCAGCGGACGATGGGACGAGACCAGCGAGCTGGTCGACGTCTACCTCAACAACATGTGTGCCGCCTATGGCGACGAGAGCCACTGGGGGACGGCTCAGCGCGACCTTTTCGCCAATGCCCTCAAAGGCACCGACATAGCCGTGCAGCCGCGTCAAAGCAACACCTGGGGACCCCTCTCGCTCGACCACGTCTATGAGTTCACGGGAGGAGTGTCGATGGCCGTCAGGAGCCTCACAGGAAAAGAGCCCGACGCGCTGATGGCTGACTACCGCAACCCGCGACGACGCCGCATGCAGGGGCTCAGAGAGGCCATCGACGTTGAGGCGCGCACCACGCTGCTCAATCCCCAGTTCATACGCGAGCGCATGAAGGGCGACGAGGGAACGGCGCAGATGTTCGGAGAGTCCTTCCGCAACATCTTCGGATGGAACGTCACCCGACCGTCATCGCTCGATCCGCAGCTTTACGGACAGCTCTACGACCTCTACATCGCCGACAGCGAGCAGCTGGGCATCCACGACTTCTTCCGCCAGAAGAATCCTGCCGCCCTGCAGGCCATGACGGCAGTGATGCTCGAGAGCGCACGCAAGGGATACTGGCAGCCTACCTCCCAGCAGCTGCAAGCCACGCTGAAGCTCCACACCGACATCACACGCGAGAGTGGCGCTGCCTGCACCGACTTCGTGTGCAACAACCCGTCGCTGCAGCAGTTCGTGGCAGGCCATCTGCCAGAGCAAGTGGCTCGCGAATACAACGACCAGATGGCCAGCGTCAAGGACTCCGAGGTGCCCTCGGCCCTCATCGCCGCCCAGCAGCCCGACGCTGGGCGTAGCCCCCTCCGCTCATGGTGGCAGTTAGCTGTCGCCGTCATGCTCCTGATGGCCGTCATCCTTACCGTCATAGTCTGCCGCAGGAAAAGACTGCGTTGAAGACCTTTCATTCGACAATAAAAGCAAAAAAACTGTTTTTTGTTTTGTATTGTTCTCACTTATTCGTACCTTTGCAGCACTATAAATGATGACAACTATGATAGATTGTACTACACGTCAGCAAATACTCGAGCTGGTGCATCGCGAAGTCGTGCCAGCCATCGGATGCACAGAGCCCATGTGCGTGGCCCTCTGCACCGCCAAAGCCACTGAGAAGCTTGGCTGCCGCCCAGAGCACATCACGGCACTGCTGAGTGCAAACATCCTGAAGAACGCTATGGGCGTGGGCATACCCGGCACAGGCATGACCGGCCTGCCCATCGCCATCGCCCTGGGAGCACTCATCGGACGCAGCGAATACCAGCTGGAGGTGCTCCGCGACCTCACTCCCGAGGCTCTGGAGCAGGGCAAGCAGTACCTCAGCGAGAAGCGCATCGACATCCAGCTGAAACAAGGCATCACAGAGAAACTCTACGCCGAAGTCATCGTCGAGAGCGGACAGCGCAAGGCCAGCGCCATCATCGCCGGAACGCATACCCACTTCGTCAGCGACATCGCGGAGGTCGGACAACAGCAACAGGCCTCGGAAGCAGAAATCGAGCTTAGCCTCCGACTCGTCTATGACTTCGCCACCACGGCGCCGCTCGACGAGATACGCTTCATAGAAGAGACGCGTACCTACAACATGAACGCTGCCCGCGAGGCCCTCAAGGGCAACTACGGCCACAACCTCGGCAAGACCATCGACCGGCCACTCTCCAAGGGCATCTTTGGCAACAGCATTTTCTGCCACATCATAGCACGTACGGCATCGGCTTGCGACGCACGCATGGGAGGAGCTATGATACCCGTCATGAGCAATTCAGGCAGCGGCAACCAGGGCATCTGTGCCACCAACCCCGTCTGTGTCTATGCCAAGGAGAACGAGAACACCGAGGAGGAGCTCATCCGGGCACTCATGCTCAGCCATCTCACCGCCATCTACATCAAGCAGTCGCTGGGCACGCTGTCGGCACTCTGCGGGTGTGTCGTAGCCTCGATAGGCAGCAGCGTCGGCATCACCTACCTCATGGGCGGCGGCTACGACCGCATCTGTGCCTCGGTGAAGAACATGATTGCCAACCTCACC
The DNA here is from genome assembly GCA_946539475.1 of uncultured Prevotellaceae bacterium. The sequence continues at coordinate 20,206 of CAMNHM010000018.1, forward strand.
GGCATGATCTGCGACGGTGCCAAGCCCTCGTGCTCGCTGAAGATCACCAGCGGTGTCTCTACTGCCGTCCTCTCAGCCCTGCTGGCGATGGAGGGTAAGTGCGTCAGTTCCCAGGAGGGCATCGTCGACGACAGCGTCGACCGCTGCATACACAATCTCACCGCCATCGGTGCCAACGGCATGGGACCCACCGACGAGATGGTCCTTGAGATCATGACGTCGAAAGGCTGTTGACATGACATCCTTTCGATGAGGCATTTCACAACGGCCTGCCGTCTCTGTCACGCTCCAGCTGAGCCATAATCTTATTACTGGCAAACTTATGCATCCTGATGCAGAAGAATATCAGGATGAGCATCGACACGCCCCCTACCATCTCGCTGACGATGCCCGACATCGCCAGCGTGTCGTAGACGCCATGCGCCAGCACCGGCACGAGCAGCACGCAGGCCGCAGTGCGCGGGGAACGGTCTACAAAATGATACATCGAATAGTAGTACCCCATCAGCACGGCAAAGGCATAATGGCCTGGCACGGCCAGCAGCGCCCTCCCTATGGCCACCGACTGCCACTCATCGCCCACGCTGAACAGATAGCTGATGTTCTCCAGAGAGGCGAATCCCAGTCCCACGCATACGGCATATACGATGCCGTCGAAGTGCTCGTCGAAAAACGGGTTGCGCCTCAGTATCAGCCATAGCGCCAACAGCTTGAAACTCTCCTCCGGCACTGCCGCCACAAGGAACGCGTCAAGTGTCGTCTCCACAAGGTTCGTCGCCTCGGTCACATCTCCGAAGAGAACTGCCGAGATGGCACCCTCCACAAGAGCCACAGGGAAGCATATCGCCACCCCATAGAAGAAAGCCTTTTTCAGCAATGACGTAGGCTCCGGCTGTGGGTCTTTCCTCAGTATATATACGAACAGCACAGCTGCCGGCAGCAAGCCCGCTGCAAGGATGATGAGGGTGTTCATAGTCTGTAATCACATTTTGAAACCAAGAAATTCCTTCAGCCCTTCGGCAGCCTCCAGGTCAGCCCTTGAAACGTAGAACGAACCTGGGGAGACCAAGTCGAGGTACTTGTCGAGAAACGCCTCCCAAGGCAGCTTGAGATAAGAGCGGGGTATGAAGAATGTCCTCGAACCGCCTGCCGAACGGTTGCCGGCCTGTACGTAGGCCGAATAGCCGCCCAGCTCATGCTTCTGAATCCGATAGATCTCCAGATACCAGTCGCCACTGCATCTGCAAGATGCCGGCACGTCGAAGGTCTCCTTCACGGGGTTCGCATGCTCCAGCTCCCAGTCGTGACCGCTGGCAAGCAGGCAGAGAAACCCGTCGCAGTCCACATCCTTCGTGTACGGCTTTAGCGTACCGTCATACCGAAAGGAATAGGACACGTACTGATAGTCGTCTCCCATTTTCTCGATGCCGTAGCAAGTGTGCTCCGCAATCATATCCCTCGTTGCCCAAGGGAATTCCTCCTTCATCAGTTCAAATGCCTTGTCGATATAGGCATCCAGCTCATAGCCGTACGGAAATTTCTCGGTCATAGCACGATCGCTTTACTTCTTTTGACGCTGCAAAGATACTGCAAATTATCGAAAAAACGAAGAAAAGTTGGTGTTCACCGCTCTTTTTTGAAAGAAATTGATTAATTTTGCCCCCTGAAATAATGAAGATTGACTTTTGAGGCCATGCTGAAGAAACTCTGTCACTACATCTCTGACTACATGGGCATACTGGTGCTTGCTGCGGCATTACTGGCACTGGCATTCCCAGACGTACTCGCAAAGGTGCGTCCGACGGTGATCAATTATCTGCTGGGCGTGGTGATGTTTGGCATGGGACTGACCCTCAACCTCCAGGATTTCAAGATCGTCTTCAGCCGTCCGAAGGATGTCGTCATAGGCTGTCTGGCCCAGTTCACCGTGATGCCGCTACTGGCATGGAGCTTGGCTCGCCTGTTCCAGCTCGACGAGGCACTGGCGCTGGGCGTGGTGCTGGTAGGCTGCTGTCCTGGCGGTACTGCCTCCAACGTGATCACCTATCTGGCCAAGGGCGACCTCGCACTCTCCGTCGGGATGACAGGAGTGTCCACGCTGTTGGCTCCGCTGCTGACTCCGCTGCTGACGTGGGCCCTGGCCGGCAAGAGCGTCGATGTGGATGTGGTGAGCATGTTCCTGAGCATTCTCTGGGTGGTCATACTGCCCATCGTCATCGGCCTGCTGGTCAAGGGGCTTTGGCCAGAGTTCACGCACCGAGCTACCGACTATCTCCCCGCGTTCTCCTCCGTTGCCATTGCCCTGATTGTGGCCATCATTATCGCAGCAAATGCCGGCAAGCTGCTCGCCGGCGGTCTGCTGATAGTCGTCGTGGTCATGCTCCACAATGTCTGTGGCCTGAGTCTAGGCTATTTGATTGGACGGATGCTGCGACTGTCTGAGCCAAAGAAGCGAGCCATATCCATCGAGGTCGGCATGCAGAACTCAGGACTGGCTAGCAGCCTGGCAACGATCCATTTCGCTGCCTATCCGCTGGCCACCATCCCAGGAGCCATATTCAGCGTGTGGCACAACCTCTCCGGTGCTGCCGTAGCTTATCTTTATCGAAGGAAAGACACTCCATGAGACAGCAGCCAAAAGCCGGGTGTCCCATCCGTCAAGTTATGGCCTTTCATGATTTTGGGCCTTTTCTCATGCTTCCTCCCGCATCATTCTGCGCTTTTCGCCGTCCTTCATCTCCTGAAATTTTACTAGTACGCGACACTCTGTGTCAATGTAGGCAGAGATGTTCACTTCGTCATTATCCTCCATGCCGAAGCCATTTGGCACATGACATACGGCCAATTTGAAAATGGGTACTTTCGCTGCTGGATTGGGGAAATCCGGATGTTGATAAACATGGCTATGGGGATGCGGGAGAGGGACTTCCGTTACATGTGCTGGAGGATGGTGAATGGCATCATTGAGGCGGCTGAGAGCATGGAAGGGGACATCATCAATGCGGAGTACGAATCACTGAAAAAACGTAACAGATGATGACGGTGAATGCTGAGGCTGCCGCCCTGATGGCTGAGGACGTGCGGCAGGCGACGATGAGGCAGGAGGAGCAGCAGCGGGCACTGGAGACGGCACTTGCAGCTGGAGAGGTTGGAGAGGCGGCGCATCACGCCCGACACGGAGCTGCCGAAGATGGACTTCCTGTTCCTGCTCTTCCACAAACCTTGTTTCCCGCGTGGGGAGCTGGTGGCACTGAGCGGCAAGGCGAAAGTGGCAAGACATTCGTCAGCAGCATCCTAATGGCCCTCTGCTTCCGCATCCAGGTGGTCTCCTTCGAACGGATCGAGCGGCTGCCGATGCTGGAGGTGGCTGTGCACCACTGCCAGCCCGACCTGGTGATCCTCGACGGGGTGCGCGATCAGGTGGCTGACATCAACGACGGCATCACGGTACAGGACTGCATCGAGCGGCTGATGGCACATGGCGCGAGCTGCAGCTACCTTTCTGAACAGGAAGCCGGTGACGATAGTGACGATAAGATTTGCAACTTTCCCTTATAGGAAATTATTTACTCCCGACTTAAATGTTTTTCCTTTATACGAAAGTTGTATTTTCTATCGTCACTATCGTCACCAGGCATCAAAAGCGGCATTCGCAAGCATACTCTTTCCACTTCATAAACCATATAGTCAGACAACGCAAGTATACCAATTAGACAACGCAAACAATATAGTTATATGAAGACAATGACAAGGACACAGATGGCCCGTTGCACAGGGGAATGCCCGAAGATCTTCTCCGCGTGGCTGAAGTCTCATCAGGAGGAGCTCACACGCATGGGCTACCCGCCCGGCGCTGCATCCCGCCCAACGTGGTACAATGGATGTGCGAGACGTTCGTCATTGACATAGGGCCGTAGAAAGATTAAGCGGCATTAAGTGGAAACAACCGGACCAACACACCATAACCGGAAAGCAGTCTGGCGGAATGTCGTGCCTTTGCATCAGCAAGTGAAGGAGAGATACGTTCTGAAGGCTCGAGAGATACGTCCAGAGGCGCCGAGAGATACGTTCTGAAGGCTCGAGAGATACGTCCAGAGGCGCTGTGAGATACGTTCTGAAGGCTCGAGAGATACGTCCTCCCTTCCGACACTGCAAAGAGGACGGCAACATCCTCCCCGGAAGGCCGGAGCAGTATGCCGGAGCCCACGTGAAGAACCTCAACGACCACGCCATCGGCATCTGCTATGCAGGCGGTGTGGCCGAAGACGGCAAGACTCCCATGGACACCCGCACCGAAGCCCAAAAACGTGCACTCGCACATCTGCTGCAGGTGCTTCACGCCCAGTATCCACTGGCCACGCTCCATGGTCACCGCGAGTTTACCAACAAGGCCTGCCCCTCGTTCGACTGCCACGAGTATGACTCGATCTTCCGTCTGCCCGGCCCTGCGCCCGCTTGACATCCTTCAGCAACAATAGGAGAGCAGCCTTCCTGTCCGGTGCTGGGAGGCTGCTCTTTCCGGTTTTATGTTGTCAGCATAAATATTTTTAGATAATCTTGTTGCAGTTGCAAAAAGATTTCGTTCCTTGCAATGTCACACTTTTTTTGGAACGAGCCATGACCAAGAACGTAAACCCATTTATCGTGTCGGGAATCATTAAAGACAGGATAGTTCTGAAGCATGAAGGCTGGGGCGCGTGCCTACTTGACCATGATCTTCTTGCCGTTCACGATGTATATGCCTTTTGGCAGCCCATTCAGAGAATTGGCATTCTGACGTACCAACACACCCTGCATGTTGTAGATGTTGAAGGTCTTTTTGCCGACACTAACAGGAGCACTGATCCCAAGCAGTTCTTCGGGGTATTTGAACGTGCGCTCCTCACCATACTGCGTGCCTCTTCTCGTTGTGACAAACGCACGGTATCCATACGTAGCGTTAGGCTCCAAACCTGTCAGGCTGACACTCATCCGCTGTCCTGAAGCATTCACCCTTGTCACGTTTTGTCCTGGAGCTTCGGCAGATGTTGCCATGTTCATCATGGGCCAGTACTCGAAGCCCTGTCCAAGAATCTCATCGCTGCCCTGCAGGACGTAGCCATTGAGCACAATAGCCCCATTGCTCACTTCAATGTTGGCATAGGTATGGACGGTAGGCTCGAAGTAGGAGAAGTCGCTGGGATCGAAGCCAATCCATTCGCCATAATACTTCTTGCCGCTCTTCGACTCGTAGTAGGGACGCATCTTGTAGTAGCTCGTTGCTGCCAGGTTCTTGATGATGCCTTCCAGGGTGCCGTCGTAGACCACTGCCAGGGCCGACTTTGAAGGCACTACATCGGGAGCGTCTACCTTGCGCCACTCGAAACCGGCATTTGTTTCCTCATCCGACATGTTGGTCCTTGCGCAGACAACCGCCTCGCCCAGATTGATTACCTTTGGCTCCAGGCTCTCCAGTTCCAGTGCCGATGTCGTGAAACTCTTACTGACACTCTCCTTGCCGCCGGTAGAGTACTGGACGGCATAAGTCACCGAATAGGTTGACTTGGGATCCAGACCTGTCAGCAAGAGCGTCTTGCCATTACTTTCATAACTGGGGAACTCACTTGCCACTACCTTGGCATCTCCTGCTGAGTACGAGCCTTGTATCTCCAACGTAGTCGGGGTTATCTGGATGGCTCTGAGACTAGGTTGAACGCCTAGGGTCGAAATGGACTTCCAGTTGCCAGAATACTCGTTTTCACCTTTGCGCGCATGGGTATATACGAGATAAGAACGGTTGGGTGCAAGGTTCTTGAATATGAAATTGCTGCCGTCGGCTTTCCTGGCTTCGAGCGTAGCCCACACCTCGTCAGGCTGCCATGTCTCGTCGCTGTTTACGGTGATAGTTCCCTTGATGGTTGTTTGTGTCGAGGTCAGGTTGCTAAAGCTCATCGTCAGGTTATTCGTAGTAAAGCTCCCGATCACGTCCTCATACGAGAAGTCGTGATGCTCCAGCCTGTAATTCCCGATGATTTCATAGCTGTTGTTGATGTTCAATCCTTTCACAAAGTAGTGCCCGTCAGCACTGGCGTTGATGGTCTGATCGCCGATGGTCAGATATGTGGGTTTGGCCATCCCCTGTGTGGGCACATCAAATTCTGCACCACAGAGATACGTCTTCATGTTCTCAATGGTGTTCTGGGCTCCAAGTTGATAGACCGGGCAGCTAACCCTTTCGGCAATAGCATCTTTGTAGTAGGTGTAGATGGCTGCATCTTCGCGAAGGATGTCATCACTGAACTCCCAAACTCCTATTCCTTCTCCATTACCGTAACCTGAAGCAACAGGGCCAAGGATAACAACAAGACGAAAATTACAATTAATGAACATGTCTCCCCCTACATTTTTCAAACTACGCGGCAAGATAATGGTATTCAGTCCCTTGCAGTTGTAAAATGCTGCAGGGCCTATACTATTCACTTTCTGTGAGATCCCCAGATGCCAGAGATTGTAGCATCCTGAGAATGCAAATCCACCTATTGTATAAACGCTGTTGGGCATATCGATAGAGGTGATAGCCGTGCAGTCTTTGAAGGCATTACTGCCAATTTCATAAACACCGTCTGGCATTGTAAATTTGCCAACTGTATTACTTTGGGGGCATAGTATAAGCTTAGTCATCTGTCTGTTATATAAGACACCTTCGAAAGACTTATAATAGTTGTTGCTTTCATGCACCTCTATGTCCTTCAGTCCACGGCAGTTCGTAAAGGCCAGGTCGGAAATAGCCCTAACGGAAGATGGCAGTCGCAAAGGCTCTCCATAACCCAGCATGTAACAATCTGCAAAAGCATTATCCTTAATCTCAGTCACCCCCTCGGGGATATACACGTTTCTCATAGCATCGCTATGCTGGAAAGCACCTGTGGGAATTGTCTTCATCGCTGGCGACAACTTAGCCTCGATGAGGTGATAGCACCAAGAAAAAGCATATTCCCCTATTTCGCTGATATTGTCTCCAAGTGTCACCGATGTCAACTGGGCATTATGGTAAAAAGCGTTCTTTTCAATCTTCGTTACACGATAGGTGATGCCCTCGTACTCTATCACATTGGGAATGGCAATTTCGCCCAGTTGTTCGTCAGGTGTAGTGGGACCTGTCAACGTTGCTACCTTGGTCTCTGAGAAAAGCCGATAGTGAAGTCCGTCTTGGTCAATCTCGTTTACTGATCCTATTTCGTATACTTCACCTTTGAAATAGCGTCTAATCTTACTAACTTCTGATTTTGGACATAAAATCATAGAGTTTACGTCAAGGTCAGTGAAAATACCGCTGTAGGAGTTTAATGCCCCTTCAAAAACCAGAGGGTTAAGCAGGCAATAAGCAAAAGGAGTAGAGCCCATCTCTTTAACACTAGAAGGGATGGTAAGTGTTTTTAGTCCTTTGCAGTTCCAGAATGCATCTTGTCCGATTTCTGTAACAGTATTGGGAATGGATATTGATGTCACTCCTTTGTCTGCACTGAATGCAAATACGGCAATCTTGTTGACTGTATAAACAGCACCACCATAAGTAATGCTCTCAGGAATGACGATATCCCCCGAGTAACTACCGTCTTTACATGGAGAAACAGTGGCCGTGCGCATCCCGCCTGATGTGTACAGCGAATAATAGATGTCACCAATCTTGCATTGTTCAACAGCGAAGGTCTTTACACTAAGTAGCAGCCCAAGCAACGTAAGTATAAATGTCAGTTTTTTCATAATAGTGTTCTTTTTGTCTGCAAAGGTAAACAATTATTTCCAATTGTCAAAGAAACAATTGTCGAAAGTTCGAATATTACTTATTTGGTGGTGCGAAGAGTGGTATTATTATGTTGTCTGCATAAAAACGTGTGGCTAGGCAGACGGCTATAGCGGGCGCGTCTCCTCGAACCTGACGCGGTAGGGCCACTGCTCGTTGTTCTGCGACCAGGAGGCGGCGTCGCGGTTGCGGTCCCAGGGGTGTTGCCAGTGGGTGGTGGGAGCGCCCATGACGACGAAGAACAGGTTGGTGCATCCGTCGGGAATGGTCAGCGTGGCCGTCCCCTCGCGTGCAGACTCCACGGTGCCGTAGGTGCGCGTGCCGTCGCTGGCGAGGGCGACGAAGGCGTAGCGCCATCCGGCGCGTGCGGGGTAGACGTAGCGATAGCCTGGGGCATCGGTGAGTCCTGTGAAGTGTGCCCTGACGACGGTGCCTG
>CAMNHM010000019.1 GCA_946539475.1 uncultured Prevotellaceae bacterium
TCAGACACATGATCGACGACGAGAACTCCAGCAGCATGATCTCGCGCGTGGTATATCCCGCCACCCATCGTGGCATCCAGGGCGACTCGATGTTCATCTTCATCTGAATGCAGATGACGGCGCCGATGAAGAACGAGATGAGCAGCACGATGCCAATGGAGTTGACGCCTAGTTGCGCCATCTCCTTGACGTACTGCTTCCAGAACATCCGCATGCGCTCGGGCACGGAGAATGTACGTCCCATCAGAAGCAGGTAGCGTCCAAACGTGGTCAGGTATCGCTGGATTATCACGTATACTGCGGGTTGTTGAGGATGCAAAGGTACACATTTATAACGAGCCGCCACGAGGATTTGTGTTTTTTAACATACACTTTAACGTATTCGCTTCCAGGTGCATGAGACAAATAGAAAAACACATGAGACATGTACAAAAGTCGGCTATACAAACACGAAAAGCAATTAAACGCCTAATAATGCGCGGCGCGGGAAATGTTCGTACCTTTGCAGCCAGAAACCGAATGAACAAAGATAGCAAAAAAACGTATGAAAACCAAACGACAGATCAGCAAGTGGAGTCGGCGATGGACGCTGGCTGCCACTAGCGTGCTGATGGCTGGTGGAGGTAGCTTCATGGCGTCGTGCTCTCAGTACGATCTCGACGAGAAGACCCCGGAAGGATGGGGCTCGAGTATCTACAGCTGGCTCGACGAGCAAGGCAACTACACCAACACGGTGCGCATGATTGAAGATCTTGGCTACAAGGAAGTGCTGGCCAAGACAGGATCGAAGACACTGTTCGTGGCCGACGACGATGCCTACGAACGCTTCTACCGAAACAACACATGGGGTGTCAGCAGCTACGACCGTCTGAGCACCTCGCAGAAGAAGTTGCTGCTCTTCGGCAGCATGATGGACAACTCGATGCAGCTCAACAGCCTGCCCAGCGTCGAGGGCACGCCACCCCGCGAGGGTGAGTGCATGCGGCGCTTCGCATCGAGCACCCCCTTCGACTCAGTGCCCATCCTCACGGCGAGCCAGATGCCCGACAATGCCTATTGGCGCCGTCATCGAGAGTCAGGACGCCAGATGGTATGCATGATGGACAACTCGACCGTGCCCCTGGTGCAGTTCATCGAGAAGCAGCTCGTGAACAAACGCATCACCAACAGCGACTACGACTTCATCTACAACCACACCACGCAGCGTCAGGCCGGCGATGCGAGCATCAACGGCGTACAGGTAGAGCAGCCCAACATCAAGTGCTCCAACGGCTTCATCCACAAGATGGGCGAGGTCGTCACGCCGCTGCCCAACATGGCCGAGCTGATCCGCCAGAAGCCGAACGTGAGCCTGTTCAACAGCCTGCTGGAGCGCTTCTGCGCCCCCTACCCTCTTGACCAGGCATCTACCACGCAGTACAACTACCTCTACGACACGAACGTCGACACCGTCTTCCAGAAGCGTTTCTTCTCGGAGAAGTCGCAGAATGGCGTCGCCGTCAGCCAGACGCCCGATCGCGGCCCGGTGAACGGCCAGCTGAAGTACGACCCTGAGTGGAATGCCTACTACGCTGGCCTGAACGACCAGGAGGGCAACATCGTCATGCAGCGCGACATGGCCGTGATGATGGTTCCCAGCAACGACGCCCTGAACGCCTACTGGAACGAGGGTGCCGGCAAGGTGCTCCGCGACTACTATGGATCGTGGGAGAACGTTCCCGACGATGTCATCTCGAAGCTTCTGAACAACAACATGCTCTCGTCGTTTATCGGCAGCGTGCCTTCGAAGTTCCGGACCATCCTTAACGATGCCAACGACCCGATGGGCGTCGAAGTGGAGGCCATCGACTCGGTGTGGCTGGGGTGCAACGGCGCCATCTACCTGACGAACCGCGTCTACTCCCCGACGGCCTACGTCAGTGTCTCCTTCCCCGCACTCATCAACGAGACGATGCGCATCCTCTACTGGGGCATCGAGCAGCTGCAGTATAACGTCTACCTGAACTCGCTGAACAGCTACTACAGCTTCTTCATACCCACCAACGGTGCACTGCTGCAGTATGTCGACCCCTGCTCCTATGGCAAGAGCCACACGCAGGTGATGCGATTCCACTACGACCCCACGAAGGTGAACAAGACCGAGCGAGTATGGGCCAGCCTCTGGAACTACGATCCTGCCACAGGTGAGCTCGGCGACTCCATCAGCCGTATCACCGACTATAACATCATCCGCAACCGACTGAAGGACATCCTCGACACCCACATCGTCATCGGCAACGTCGAGGACGGACATACCTACTACCGCACGAAGGGAGGCACCGAGATCCGCGTCAGCAACGCACAGGCAGGCACCGCCGGCATGACCGTCGAGGGCAGCTATCAAGCCAATGAAGGCAAGCCTGTACAGGTGAGCTACATCTACGACCAGACGGACGGTGGCAACGGCAAGAGCTACATCCTTGACTCCGAGCCTATCATGGGCACGCGGCGCACGGTGCGCGACGTGCTCGCCGAGCATGAGGAGTTCTCGAAATTCCTGGAGCTCATGGACGGCAGCGGACTCTTCGAGCAGATTCACAACAAGCGCAATGCTGCTCCGGGACAGAACATTGCCTCGTTCAACACCTATCACTACACCGTCTACGTGCCCTCGAACGAGAGCATCGAAGCCCTCCAGCGCGCCGGGAAGCTGTCGTCGTGGGAGAAGGTTGATGCCTACGAGGAGGAAGGCAACCTCTCGGCAAAGACACGCGACTCGCTGCAGATCGTGGACTTCCTGAAGTATCACATCCAGGATAACGCGCTCTACATCGGAGCAGAAGAGGAGAGCGGCGACTTCGAGACGGCCGTCATCGACCCCTCGACGGAGCGTTTCTACCGTGTCAATGCCCGTCTGGAGGAGAATGGCATCTCGCTCATCGACCATGCCGGCAACCATCGCCGCGTCGTCACGAGCAATCCCAACCTCTATAATCTCATGGCCCGCGAGTACCTCTATACCGAGAGCGACGCTGCACGTGCCACCAATATCGAGACCAGTTCGTCGGCAGTGGTGCATCTCATCGATGAACCATTGCTGCTCACCAATAACTAACCAATACGCATGAATCTTATGGAAAAGAAATCGACAAAAAGACATCTGGCCAAGGCCACAGCTGCGATTGGTTTGTACATGCTGGCACTATCCTCAGCCAGCGCACAGAATGCCGGCGACATCATCAGCGGAACGGTCTCCGATGCCTTCGGACCGGTGATGATGGCCAACGTCGTCGAGATCGATGCCGCCAACCGTATCGTGGCATCGGCAGTGACCGATATGAGCGGAAACTTCTCGTTCAAGCTGAAGAATCCGAAGGACAAGCTCCGCATCACCTATGTTGGATACAAGACTGTCACCCTGCCCTTCAATAAGACGAAGTTCAACGTCACGTTGCAGGATGCCACCACGATCCAGAACGTCACCATCACGTCGAAGAAGCGCTCCGGCGGCTCCGGACTCTCCATCCCCACCGACGAGATCTCCACCGCTCAGCAGAGCATCAACATGTCGGAGTTCGATGGTCTCTCGCTGACGACCGTCGACGAAGCCCTGCAGGGACGTATCGCCGGTCTGGACATCGTGGCCAACTCCGGTAACCTCGGCGCCGGCACGTCGATGCGCTTGCGTGGCGTGTCGAGCATCAACGGCTCCAGCGAGCCGCTCATCGTCGTCGACGGCAACGTCTGGGAGACGAATACCAACGACTTCGACTTCTCGTCGGCCAACGAAGAGAAATTCGCCGAGCTGCTCAATGTCAACCCCGACGACATCGAGAGCATCTCCGTGCTGAAGGATGCCGCCGCCACGGCCATCTGGGGTTCGCAGGGCTCGAACGGCGTCATCGAGATCAAGACCAAGCGCGGCACGCGTGGAAAGACGAGCGTCGACTACAGCTTCCGTCTGACTGCCACTCACCAGCCCAACGGCTATCGCCTGCTCAACGGCGACGAGTACACGATGCTGCTGAAGGAGGAGTACTTCAACCCCTCGATGAGCGACGTAGCCAGCAACATCCAGGAGCTGAACTACAACCCCTCGTTCGCTGAGTACGAGATGTACAACAACAATACCGACTGGCTCGAGCAAGTGAAGAAGACCGGATGGCGACAGAATCACTACCTCGCCCTCAGCGGCGGTGGCGAGAAAGCCCACTTCCGCGTGGGTGCCGGCTACGACCACGAGACGGGCTCCATCATCGAGCAGCAGCTCGACCGCTTCACCTCGCGTGTCAACCTCGACTACTTTGTCTCCGACCGCATCAAGATTGAGACCAACATCGCCCTGACCTATACCAAGAACCACAAGAACAACGGCGACCTCCTCTCTATCGCGTATGTGCGCATGCCTAACCTCTCCATCTACGAACAGGACAAGACGGGCGTCGACCAGGACGACTACTACTCGATGCTGCCCACCGTCAGCTCCTCGCTCCGCGACCAGCTGAACCACAAGAATCCCGTGGCACTGGCCAAGCTCGCCAAGAGCAACGAGACGAGCTATAACATCACGCCCGAGTTCAAGCTGCGCTACGACCTCCTGGGCATCGGTATCGACGAATCACGCCTGAACTATGAGGGCAAGGTGGTGTTCAACATCTTCAACCGCTACAACGACAACTTCATGCCCCTCTCGCTAAGCACCGCCGGATGGAATGACACCGGCAGCAACAGCACGTCGTCAGACATGTCGAAGAGCCTGGGCGTGACAACCACCCACACGCTGACCTTCACCCCCGTCTTCCCCAATCGCGACCACTCCCTGTCGATGATGCTCCGCGGACAGCTCACCAGCGGCACGTCGTCTTCGCAGAGCACGTCGGCCTGGGGTCTTCCCAGCGGCACCATCGAGAGCACTGCCGCCGAAGGTATCATCAACAGCATGTCGACAGGCAGCGGACAGTGGCGAAGCATCTACTTCACCTACTCCGCCCACTATGCCTACAAAGGCCGCTACATGGCCGACTTCTCCGTACGCCGCGATGGCAGCACGAAGTTCGGCGAAGACCAGCGATGGGGTAACTTCCCCGCTCTCTCGCTGCGCTGGAATGTCAGCCGAGAGCCTTGGTTCCAGAGCGCATTACCCTTCGTCTCGATGCTGTCATTGCGCCCCGGATGGGGTATCGTTGGTAAGCAGCCAGGTGCCGAGGCACTCTACTACAGCAAGTATCGCAATGGCTCAGGCTATCTCGGCGAGGGCAGTGTCTATCCGCAGAACATCCAGCTGAACAACCTCAAGTGGGAGCAGAAGGAGACCTATAACTTCGGATTCGACTTCGGATTCTTCAACGACCGCATCTGGGGTAACGTCGAGCTCTACTGGCAGTACACCACCGACCTACTGATGTCGTCGCGAGGCATCCCCACCTCGTCGGGCTACTCCACACTGGCCTATCAGAACGTGGGCGACATGAAGAACGTGGGATGGGAGTTCAACCTCAATGGCGAGCGTATCATCAAGGCGGGACAGTTCTCAGCCGACTTCAACGTCACCTTCGCCAACAACAAGAACCAGATCACGGCGATGGACGAGACCTGCCTGGCCAGCCTGAACAACGAGTTCAACCGCAGCAACGGCTCCTACCTCACCCGCGTCGAGCTCAACACCGCCCTCGGCAGCATCTACGGATTCCGCTACAAGGGCGTCTACCAGTACAGCGACTATTCCCCGGAGGAGGTGCCCGGCGTCAGCGGCCCCAATGCCCCTGTGGCACGCGACAAGGAGGGTGCCGTCATCCTCGACGAGAACCGCATGACGAAGCCCATGATGTTCTGCGCCGGTAGCGTGAACTGCGAGTTCCGCGGTGGCGACGCCATCTATGAAGACATCAATGCCGACGGACAGATCAACGAGCTCGACATCGTCTACCTGGGATCATCACTGCCCCGCTTCACCGGCGGTTTCGGATTCAAGCTCCACTACGGACGCCTCACCTGGAACAACCAGTTCAACTTCCGCTATGGCAACAAGATCATCAACCAGGCACGCATGGAGGTAGAGAAGATGTACGACAACAACAACCAGAGCCGTGCCGTCAACTGGCGCTGGCGTGTCGAGGGCGACATCACCGAGATGCCCCGTGCACTCCGCCAGACAGGCTACAACTGGCTGGGTAGCGACCGCTACGTCGAGGACGGCTCCTTCATCCGTCTGAACTACTCGCAGCTCAGCTACTCACTCCCCACGAAGACCATCAAGAAATGGGGACTGACACAGCTCAGCTTCTACGTCTCGGCCAACAACCTCTTCGTGCTGACGAAGTACTCAGGAGCCGATCCTGAGGTGGGCTACGGGTCTTATGGCATCGTCACCGACAATGCCAAGACGCCTCGTGCAAAGTCCTTCACCGGAGGTATCACCATACGTTTCTAACTGAGAACAAAGACATCAAGTATTATGACTACCAAGAAATATAACATCAGCAGTCTCGTGACAGCCCTGGCATTGAGCATGACGGTTACCGGCTGCTCCGACTTCCTCGACATCCTGCCCATGAACGATGTGGTGCTCGAGAACTACTGGACGGAGAAAGCCGACGTCAGCAGCGAGCTGAACAGTTGCTACGAGACACTCGAGCATAGCGACGCGCTCACTCGTATGGCCGTCTGGGGAGAGATGCGCAGCGACAACATCCGCATGGGAGCCAGCGTGCCCAACGACATCAACGAGATTCTCAAGGAGAACCTCCTCCCCTCGAATCCCTACTGCTCGTGGAGCAAGATCTATGAGTGCATCAACCGATGCAACATTCTCTGCCACTATGCACCCATCGTGCAGGCACTCGACCCCAACTATACCGAGGACGAGATGAGAGCCAACATCGCCGAGGCCACCACGCTGAGGTCGCTGGCTTACTTCTACCTCATCCGCACCTTCCGCGACGTGCCCTACACCACGGCCCCCAGCATCGACGACACCCAGCAGTATGTGCTGCCTGCCACACCGTTCAACGACGTTCTCGACTCGCTCATCAGCGACCTCGAGCGTGTGAAGGGCGATGCCGTCAGGCGCTACTACACCGACGACAGCAGCAATGCCTATCAGAACTCGTGCCGCATCACCCGCTGGGCCGTCTATGCCCTACTGGCCGACCTTTACCTCTGGCGAGGCGACTGGGACCAGGCCATCCGCTACTGCGACCTCGTCATAGAATACAAGCAGCAGCAGTATAAGGAGATGCTCGAGCGCGAGGGCAACGTCAACAACATCGACCTCATCGACAGCATACCCATGATCCTGACAAAGCCCGTGGGCAGCACCGTCTGCGGCAACGCCTACGACGAGATATTCGGAGAGGGCAACTCCTTCGAGAGTATCTTCGAGCTCTATTTCAGCTCTACCCAAAGCCAGAAGAACACGTGGGTGAGCGACTACTACGGCAATAACAACAACGTCGTAGGGCGCCTCTCGGCTCCCGACTTCCTGTTCAAGGATGTCGCCACGGGCACCAACAGCATCTTCAAGCGCACCGACGGCCGCGCCTATGAGTCGAGCGAGCTCTCCAGCTCCCGCTATGCCATCACGAAGTACGCCCGGCGCACCGTGAGCTACTCCACGAGGAACGTCACCACCGAGAAAGACCTCAACCTCTCGTCGACGCGACGCTCCAGCAACGATGCCAACTGGATCTTCTACCGCCTGAGCGACATGCTCCTCATCAAGGCAGAGGCGCTCATCGAACGCGCCGGAGAGGGTGACTTCGACAAGGCCTTCGACCTCATCAACACCGTCAACAAGCGCGCCAACGATGCCGTCGACGGCTCCCGCTCGGGCACCCTGAACAAGGCCGACTATGCCGACTCGAAGGCTGCCATGGAGGAGCTCGTCCTGGAGGAGCGTCAGCGTGAGTTCCTCTTCGAGGGAAAACGCTGGTTCGACCTCGTGCGCTTCGCCCGTCGCGACGGCGACAACTCGCGATTGATCAATCTCGCCACCCGCAAGTATCTTGAGAATGTCAATGCCATCAAGATCAAGCTGGCCGATCCCAACATCATCTACTTTCCCTATGCCAAGAGCGAGCTGAAGGTCAACCCACTGCTCACGCAGAATCCGGCCTTCACCAATGGCGAGGACACCGAGCTGACGAGATAAGACCACCACTCATAACCAATAACCCATTTATTGATCATTCAGCATTATGATTACCAATATCGACAGAAGAAACAGGTGGTGGCTGCTCAGCCTGCCGTTGCTGGCCCTGAGCATGACATTCACTGCCTGCTATGACAATGACGACGACGTGCCCGAGAGCTACTACGAGTCGACGAAGCTCACGGCGGCCGCCTTCCTAGAGGAGCGACCCGAGCTGTTCAGCGACTTCATAGGCATACTCAAGCGCACACCCTACTTCTCCATGCTCTCCACCTACGGCACGTACTCCACGGCCGGACTGCTGAAGTACACCCTCTTCGCACCCACCAACGAGGGCATAGAGCGCTATCTCCAGCGGCATGGCTACAGCAGCATCGAGCAGATACCTGAAGAGACCTGCGACACACTGGCACGCACGCATATCATCAAGAAGGGCGCCTTCTTCACCACCGACATCAGCGAGGGAGCCCTGCCCGAGCTGAACATGGACGATGCCTACATCGTGCTCTCCTCCGACAGCGACGTGACCAACAACAACAAGCTCGTCTACTATATAAATAAGAACGCACGCATGCTGGAGTTCAACGACTCCGTCACCAACGGTGTCGTCCACGTCATCAACAACACCATCTCCTCCTCGTCGATGCTCCTGGCCGACAAGATCGAGGAAGACTCCACGCTGACACTCTTCAGCGAGGCACTGCGACTCACGGGCATGGCCGACTCGCTCACCCGCTACATCGACGAGACCTATTCCTGCGGCGACGATTCCGTATATACCGGAACGATGGAGCGCTGCACCAGTGGTAGCGCCGACTACACCCGGACCTTCTGGGTGGGCAAGCGATACTTCAAGTACACGGCCTTCGTAGAGCCCGACTCCGTCTTCCATCGCAGCGGCATCTACAACATCGACGACCTCAAGGCGTATGCCAAGAGCGTCTACGACGCCACCTATCCCGAGGATGCCGGACTTTACGACGACAACCCCAAGGACCGCCGTAACCCCCTGAACCGCTTCATCAGCTATCATCTGCTCAACCGTATCGGACAGTACAACAGCTGGGTGCCATCGGGCACCATCCGTGAACGCTGTCTCGACACCAAGCTCATCGACCCCGAGGAGTACTACGAGACGATGTGCCCGGGCACCATCATGCGCTTCGCCGGGCCCTCCGACGGACTGTTCATCAATCGCCGAGGCGTACAGAACAGGGCCGAGCGCGGCGTCTTCATCAAGGGTGTGAAGGTGCTCTCGCCCTCTGAGTCCGGCGAGACCGACCAGAATGCCCTGAACGGGGTATACCACTATCTCGACGACATCCTGGCCTATACCCCCGAGGTGCGCGACATCGTGCTCAACCGCCGCATCCGCATCGATGCCACTGTCCTGAGCCCCGACTTCATGAACTGCAACGGCCGCGGCCGCTATGGCGAGGACATCCTCACTGGCTTCAAGAACGACTTCATCACCGACTGGAAAGCCACGAAGGAGACTTTTATCGGCGTGCATAGCGATGTCGACTATTGGTGGTCGTATCAGGCCAATGCCGTCTGTATCAGCGGTGTCTTCGACGTCACCTTCAAGCTGCCTCCCGTGCCCACCGGCACATACGAAGTGCGCCTCGGCTACACCCCCGGCGACGAGCGTGGCGTGGTGCAGGTATATCTCGACAACGAGCCCTGCGGCATTCCCGTCGACCTCCGTGTCTACGGTCAGGATCCCACCATCGGATGGATTGCCGACACCGAGGACGAGGAGGAGAACATGGCCAACGACAAGGCCATGCACAATCGCGGCTACATGAAGTCCACCGACGTCTGGCATCCCGGTGGCGGCGATGACTCCATGCGTGCGCTGAGTCCCCTGCGCCGTGTGCTCACCACGAAGTACCTCGATTCCAGCAAGTCATACTATCTGCGCTTCCGCCAGGTGCTCGACGACCCGAACCGCTATTGGTCGTTCGACTACATCGAGCTCTGCCCCAAGAGCGTCTACGGCAGCCCCGAGGGTGAGGACACCCACTAATGTGATAACCCCGAATAACTGAGAATACTGAGAATTATGACTATCAAGAAATACAAACGACAACTGATAGGCTTGTCATTTATCATTTGTCAGCTATCATTCAGCCTGGCACTCACTTCCTGCAGCGACTGGGACGACCACTACGAAGGTGCACAGACAGGCACCGGGCAGACGCTGTGGCAGCAGATGCAGCAGATGCCGGAGCTGAGCGACTTCTGCCAGGTACTCGAGCAGACGAAGGTGTTCCGCATGCATAGGAAGACGCCCGTCAGCTACGCCCAGATGCTCGACGGCGGACAGTCGTTCACCGTCGTGGCACCCGTCAACGGCACCTTCAACCGCGATTCACTCCTTCGACTCGTACAGACCAACCAGGGCGACTCCGTGGTCGAGAAGTTCTTCGTGCTGAACCACCTCTCGCGATCGACGAGCTCAGTGAAGGAGGCGCCACAGTCGATGCTCATGCTCAACTCCAAGCATGTCTCGATGTCGGCTGGAGCCATCGAGGGCGTTGCCCTGCGCGCATCCAACGTGCATGCCAAGAATGGCGTGCTGCACGTCGCCGAGCGTCCGCTACCCTACGAGTACAACCTTTACGAGGCCCTCTGCGACATGCCGTCGCTGAGTGCCATCGGCTTCTTCCTCCGCCAGTACGACGAAGACTACTTCGATGCCGATGCCTCCGTCTCCAGCGGCATCGTCGAGGGTGTGCCAGTGTATGTCGACTCGGTCGTCATCGAGCGCAACCGCATGCTCCAGCGTATAGGCCTCATCAATGCCGAGGACTCCACCTACTGGATGGTCGTCCCGACCACCAACGGCTGGAATCGTGCCTACGCAGAGGCAACGAAGTATTTCGTCTACGACGCCACGGTGCTCAAGCGCGACTCCATCCAGCAGTACTGGACCAACCGTGCCTTGCTCGACGATGCCGTCTTCAACATGACCGACCAGCGCTCCGTCAACGACTCGCTCCTCTCCGTGCCCTACCTCAACTGGCGCACGGGATGGGTCAGCGGAAAGCCCGTCTACCATGTCTTCAAGCAGCCCTTCGCACAGGGAGGCATCCTGCACGGAGCACAGGCCGTGGCATGCAGCAACGGCACCCTCTACACCGTCGACGAGTGGCCCTTCAACCCCCTGACGACCTATTTCACCGAGCTATGGGCCGAGGGTGAGAGCACGTGGCTCATCACCTCAGAGAAGGACTGTTCCTACAACGCCCGCCGACAGGTCGCCGACAGCATCTCCGAGAATGCCTACCTGCAGATCGTGCCCCGCACGACGACCTCAAACTGGACCCTCAACTTCCGCCTGAACAACACGCTGGCTGGCGACTACGACATCTGTCTCGTCATCCTGCCGAAGGCTGTCAGCAACCAGGTCGATCCCGACCTGCGCCCCTGCAAGTTCAAGGCCACGATCAACTATGTCGACGAGGCAGGAAAGCAGCAGTCGTTCAACTTCGACAACCGGCAGTTCACCAGCGACCCCGAGCGCGTCGACACCATCGTCCTCGCCGAGGCCTTCCGCCTGCCCGTCTGCAACTACGATCAGACTGACATCAAGGTAAGCCTCACCGTACAGTGCAATATCCTTGCCCGCGAGACGTCACGCTACGCCCGCGAGATGTACCTCGACTGCATCTATCTCCGTCCACGAACTTCTAAATCCGAATAAGCTATGAAGAAGCATATATTCTCCGCAATACTGCTGCTGGCATCGGCGACGCTGGCAGCACAAGAAAAAACGGTGGTGAGTACCAGCCATTCTCAGACGGTCAAAGGACGTGTCGTCGATGCAGCCACCGGTCAGCCGCTGGCAGGCGTCATCGTCTCGGCCTACGGCAACCAGCGCCAGACGACGATGACCGGCGACGACGGTTGCTACGAGCTGAGTGTACCCGACTACGTGCGGTCACTAGCCATGCGTGTCGACGGCTACAACCTCCAGCAGACAGCCATCAACGACGGCCGTGCCGACGCCCAGCTATATAGCGACGCCTTCCGTGCCGACTACAACCGCACGGGCACCGCACGCCTCACGAGCGAAGCCGCCGACTTCGCCAACACCTCCGAGCTGAGCATCGACCCGCTCATCGCACAGCAGCTAGGCGCCGACGTGCGCAGCGTCAGCCGTGGCGGCATTCCCGGCATGGGCAGCCAGATGCTCGTCAGCGGCATCAACTCGCTCAATGCCAACGCGCAGCCGCTCATCGTCATCGACGACGTCATCATGGACATGCAGTACAGCCGTGAGATGCTCCACGACGGCTACTTCAACAACATCCTTGCCAACTTCAACGTGGGCGACATCGAGAGCGTACAGGTCATGAAGAATGCCACCGCCCTCTATGGCGCCAAGGGTGCCAACGGCGTGATCCTCATCAAGACCAAGCGCAACAAGTCGATGGCCACGAAGATCGACGTCACCATCAACGGACGCTACGAGCTCGTGCCCCGACTGCCCGAGATGATGTCGGCCGACGCCTACCGCCTCTACACCACAGAGCTGCTCGCCGGACGTACCAACCCAATCCTACTGGGTAAGATGAAGTACCTCAACAGCGATCCCACCTATTACTATTACAACCAGTACCACAACGAGACCGACTGGACGAAGGAGGTCTACCACAACGCCTTCTCACAGAACTACGGCATCAACGTGCAGGGTGGCGACGACATCGCCTCCTACAACCTCTCCGTGGGCTACTCCCTGGGCAACAGCACGCTGAAGGAGAACGACTACTCGCGCTTCAACATGCGCCTGAACAGCGACATCAACATCACCCGCCGCCTCAACGTGCGCTTCGATGCTTCCTACAGCGACGTCGACCGTTCGCTGCGCGACGATGGTGCCCCCGCCGATGCCCTCTCGACGGTCGTCACCTCGCCAGGCTTCATCGCCCTGGCAAAGGCGCCCTTCCTCTCGCCCTACGCCTTCGACAAGTTCGGAAAGGTAAGCCACTATCTGGCCGAGGCCGACGACTATCTCGAGGGTAAGTTCCAAGGACGCGGACGACTGGCCAACCCCGTCAGCATCCTCGAATATGGCGACGGCAAGAACCGCAACTCCTTCGGCAACCGACTCATCACCTTCGCCATCACCCCGCGCTACGACTTCAACCGACACCTGTCGCTCAGCGAGCACTTCACGCTCGGCCTCGTCAACACCAACGAGAACTACTACCTGCCGATCAAAGGCGTGCCGACGTTCTATGTAGAAGGCCTCGACGAGGCGACGACACTGCAGAATGTAGCCCGTAGCCTCGCTGCCCGACAGACATCCATACAGAGCGACACCCGACTCACCTGGCGCTACACCAGCGGTGCCCACGGGCTGAACCTACAGGGAGGCGTACGCTACCTGAGCAACGACTATAAGCTCACCTCGCAGACGGGCTATAACTCCGGCAACGACAAGACGCCGAACATGTCAGGATCGCTACAGTTCAAGAGCACCGGCGGTGCCGACGACAAGACGCGCGAGATTACCTGGTATGCACTGGCCGACTATAGCTACTCCGACCGCTTCTACCTCGATGCAGGACTCTCTGCACAGGCCTCGTCACGCTTCGGCGACGATGCCGGCGGGATGAAGCTCTTCGGCACCGTCTGGGGACTCTTCCCCAGCATCGAGGGCGCCTGGGTGGTCAGCAACGAGCGATGGCTCGCTGCCGTGCCCGCCGTCAACTTCCTGCGACTGTCGCTGGGATTCGATGTCACCGGCAACGACGACCTCGACTACACCGCCTCACGCTCCTATTTCGTCGCCCGCCGTATGCTCGGCGAGAGCGTCAGCGGAAAGGTCATCGGCAACATCGGCAATACCGACCTACAGTGGGAGACCACACGCCGACTGACGGCAGGACTCGCTGCCAACCTCCTCGACAACCGCCTGTCGCTGCGCTTCAACGTCTTCAAGGGATGGACCTCCAACCTCCTCTCCCTGCGACAGCTGGCATGGACCAGCGGCCTTCAGGAGAACTGGAGCAACGACGGCAAGCTGCAGAACACGGGCTTCGACCTTAGCCTCGACGCCAAGGTGCTCGCCCTGCGCGACTTCAGCTGGGAGCTGGGCGCCTCAGCAGGCCACTATAAGAACGAGGTCACCGCACTGCCCAATGCCGACCGCGCCGTCGAGACCGACATCTACGGCGCCACCGTGCTGACGAAGGTCGGCATGCCTGTAGGCGTCTTCTACGGCTATCAGACCGACGGCGTCTATGCCACCACCGCCGGCGCTGCCGCCGACGGCCACTATGTAGAGAAGCAGAATGGCGCCCGACAGTATTTCGAGGCGGGCGACATGCGCATACGCGACCTCGAC
The DNA here is from genome assembly GCA_946539475.1 of uncultured Prevotellaceae bacterium. The sequence continues at coordinate 14,487 of CAMNHM010000019.1, forward strand.
GGCAACAAGCTCATCGACGCCGCCGACCGCACCGTCATCGGCGACCCCAACCCCGACATCTATGGCAATATCTTCACTACGCTGACCTACCGCCAGCTGAAGCTGAGTGCAACGATGACCTACTCGCTGGGCGGCGACATCTACAACTACCAGCGATCGCTACTCGAGGGAGGAAGCCTCTTCCTCAACCAGACGACGGCTGTAGAGAACAGATGGAACACCGAGGGACAGTCGACCGACATGCCCCGCGTGGCATATACCGACCCCATCGGCAACGCGCGCTTCAGCGACCGCTGGATTGAGGACGGCAGCTATCTCCGCCTGAGCAATGTCACACTCTCATGGCACCTGCCCATTCAGAGCACCTACCTGCAGGGCATCACCGTCTGGGGATCGGCACAGAACGTCGTCACCCTGACGCGATACCTCGGCAGCGATCCCGACTGCGCCATTCCCGGTGCCATCCTCGCACAGGGCATCGACCGCGGCCTCCTCGGACAGGGGCGCAGCTTCTCGCTCGGAGTGGACATCAATTTGTAATTAGTAATGTGTAATTAGGAATTAGTAATTAGAAATTATGATTACCAAGATAAGCAAAGGACGACTGATAGGTTTTTCATTTATCATTTGTCAGCTATCATTTAGTGTAGCATGCTCCGACATCCTTGACACCTCGTCGGAGCTAGTCGAGTTTGCCGAGGACAACACCCTCGACCACCCCACCGACTCCGTCTATAGCGTCATGGGCATCATCAACCGCATGCAGGTCATCGCCGACCGTTCCGTCATCCTCGGCGAGCTGCGAAGCGACCTCGTAGCCCCCACCGACGCTGCCAACGCCGACCTGAAGCGCCTAGCCGCTTTCGACTTCTCACAGCCCAACCGCTACAACCGCATCAGCGACTACTATGCCGTCGTCAACAACTGCAACTTCTTCCTTGCCAACGTCGACACCATGCTGCAGCGACGCGGACGCACCCTCTTCCGCTACGAATATGCCGCCGTAAAGGCATTCAGGGCATGGACATACCTCGAGATGGTGAAGAACTACGGCAACGTGCCGCTCGTCACAGAGCCCGTCATGACCGAGCGAGAGGCCTCAGAGGCACTCTCACAGCGGCTGTCGACCATCAAGGAGGTATGCGACTACTTCATCGACGACCTCACACCCTATGCTCTCGTCGAGCACCCGGAGTATGGCGACATCGGCGGCAACGCCTCCAGCGAGTTCTTCCTGCCCATGAGGGCACTCCTCGGCGACCTCTGCCTGTGGGCAGGACGCTACCAGGAGGCAGCACGCTGGTATCATGACTACCTCAACGAGCGGACGGAATTCATCACGATGAACACCGCCAACCGCGTACGCTGGACCAGCGTCACCGACTTCCAGCGGCCATCCGATGCATATAATGTCAGCGGCAGCGAGGTGATCAGCCGCATACCCATGGAGTCGCGAGTCTTCGACGGCATCGTCTCCGACCTCGAGAACGTCTTCTCCTCCACCCGCGAGAACAACTACTTCTACCAGGTGGCACCAGCGCAGGGCATACGACGGCTGTCGGCCAGCCAGGTCTACTGCATGGAGTACAAGACCGAGATTACCACCGACACCGTCTACCCGCCACGTAGCGGATACTCCGACGAGCTCCTCGTCGGCGACCTACGGCTCTACTCCAACTACCGGCTGACGTCGCAGGGAGGACAGGACGAGTACTCCGAGTTCTCCACCCTTCGCCAGACCATCGACAAGCTCTCGCGAACCAGCATCACCACCTACCGCCGCGCAATGGTCTACCTGCGCTATGCCGAGGCACTCAACCGTGCACGACTGCCGCAGTCGGCCTTCGCCGTGCTGAAGTACGGACTCTGTGCCGAGAACGTCCGCGCCTATGTCGACAGCCTGGAGCGCGTCGATGCCGGCGACCTCATCACCTTCGACGAGACAGCCTTCACACGCGAGACCGTCATCGGCATCCACTCCCTCGGATCCGGCGACAGCCAGTGCAACGCCTACTACACGCTGCCTGTGCCGCCTACCGCCCTTGCCACCCGTCAGGACACCATCGACTACCAGATACCCATCGTAGAGGATTGCATCGTCAACGAGATGGCGCTGGAGGGAGCCTTCGAGGGCTACCGCTTCTACGACCTCATGCGCGTCGCCCTGCGGCGTGGCGACCCGGCCTACCTGGCCAACCGCGTATGCCTGCGCAACGGCGAGGCTGACGACGCGCTGCGACAACTACTCCTCGACACCGCCAACTGGTACCTGCCTGCAGAGTAGAAAAAAAGGGGAATTTCTTTTCGGAATTCCCTTTTTTTTCTTACCTTTGCGCCCAGAACACTAACAACGCTATTCAACCATCAAAACGTACAGAGCTATGAAGAGAATCATCACCTGCCTGCTGGCCGCCATCGGCATCACCACCGCATCAGCACAGCAGAGCCAACAGCCCTACGAAGTCGATGCCTTCACCACCAAGAGCGGAAAGACCGTCCGTTTCCACGCACTCGTCCACGCCAGCATACGCATCGAGTACGACGGCAAGGAGATCATGGTCGACCCCGTGACCCGACTAGGTAACAGGTCCATCGACTACACCGCCATGCCAAAGGCCGACTACATTCTCGTCACACACGAGCACCAGGATCACTTCGACCGTGAAGCCCTCAAGATACTCACCGGACAGCAAACACGCCTCGTCACCAACCGCCGCTGTGCCGACATGCTCGGATCGGGCACCGTCATGGCCAACGGCGACAAGCAGCAGCTGGCCGCCGACATCACCGTAGAGGCAGTACCCGCCTACAACACCACCGAGGGCCACCAGCAGTTTCATCCCAAGGGCAGGGACAACGGATATATCCTCACCATCAACGGGCTACGGATATACATCGCCGGCGATACCGAGGACATCCCCGAGATGGCCTCCATCAGCAATATCGACATCGCCTTCCTGCCCTGCAACCAGCCCTTCACCATGACCACCAGCCAGCTCGTCAAGGCCACCCGGACGGTCAAGCCCAAAGTGCTCTTCCCCTATCACTACGGGCAGACCGACGTCAGCCAGCTTCCTGCACAGCTAAAGGGCGACGGCATCGACGTGAGAATACGACATTACGAATAAAAACAAAGCAGACATGAGAAAACTGACCATCATCGCAACAGCACTCCTGGCACTGGCCTTCGGAGCCTGTTCGCAGTCAAACAAACAAAAAGAACAAGCAGAGACAAAGAGTATGAAAACACTGGTAGCCTATTTCTCGGCATCGGGAGTCACCAAGGGCGTCGCACAGCAGCTGGCAGAGGTGGCCGGCGCCGACATCCACGAGATCACACCCGCACAGCGCTATACCGACGCCGACCTCGACTGGCGCGACAGCCTGAGCCGCAGCAGCATGGAGATGAAGGACAAGGCCTCACGGCCTGCCATCACCGGACTCCTCGACAACATGGGCGACTACGACGTCGTCTACGTCGGATTCCCCATCTGGTGGTACACCTGCCCCACCATCATCAACACCTTCATCGAGTCCTACGACTTCCGGGGAAAGACCCTCATCCCCTTCGCCACGTCGGGAGGCAGCGACATCAGCAAGGCCTGCGCCGACCTCAGGGAAGCCTATCCGCAGGTGAACTGGCTGCAGGGCAAGCTCCTCAACGGAGCCACCCGCGACGCACTACAGCAGTGGGTAGACAGCAACAGCTCACAACAACCCATCCCTGGCACCGGCGGCAACGTCTACATACCCTATGAAGAGCGCACGGGCGAAGAAGCCGTCGTCTACTTCACCCGCGACCTCTCGGCTCAGGGACTCATCAAGGCCTACGAGCAGGTCAGCAGCCAGATCAGCGGACGCGTAGGCATCAAGCTTCACACCGGCGAGCCCAACGGGCCCAACATCATACCCCGTGAGTGGGTCAGGCAACTCATGGCCAAAGACCTACCCGACGCCACGATCATCGAGACCAACACTTACTACGAAGGCGACCGCTACACCACCGAGAAGCACCGCGAGACGCTCAAGGTCAACGGATGGACCTTCTGCCCCGTCGACATCCTCGATGAGGAAGACACCCTCACCCTGCCCGTCAACGGAGGCAAGTGGTTCAAGCAGATGTCTGTAGGCTCACACCTCACCCGCTACGATGCCATGCTCGCCCTCACCCACTTCAAGGGGCACACACAGGGCGGCTTCGGAGGCTCCAACAAGAACATCGGTATCGGATGTGCCGACGGACGCATCGGAAAGGCATGGATACACACCACACCCGGACAAGACGACCAGTGGGACATCAAGGAAGAGGAGTTCATGGAGCGCATGACCGAGTCGACCAAGGCCACCATCGACCACTTCGGATCACACGTCACCTATGTCAACGTCATGCGCAACATGTCCGTTTCCTGCGACTGTGAGGGAGTGGCAGCAGAGCCCGTCGTCACGCCCGACGTAGGCATCCTCTCCTCCACCGACATCCTGGCCGTCGACCAGGCCTGCATCGACATCATCTACGCCATGACCGCCGACGACCATCACGACATGCTCGAGCGTATCGAGAGCCGCCACGGCCTGCGTCAGCTCTCCTACATGAAGGAGCTTGGCATGGGTCACGACCGCTACAAGCTCATCGACCTCGACAACGGTGGCCGCCAGATCACCGCCGCCGATGCCGTCAAAGAGCTGAAGAAGATCGTACGATAGTACATTCGCCTGCGCCAACAACGCGAAATCTGATTACACATTCTGTGCTACGCACCTTGTGTAATCAGATTATCTTTATAATAACTTCTGCCGCTTTGCTTGCCTTTTATTTCCGATTAATCATGTCACAGATAATGGTCATAAGATTTCCAGAAACTGTGCCGGAGTAATTACATGGGGTGATGCAGGATAATGCTTCAAATTTCCTGTCACAAGAAACGAGCCCTCATGGCTCAGCGAGATTTCATAGAACACACGGTCGTCCTCGTCAGGCATCGGATTATCATAAAAGGATCTTGATGCCTCTATACCATTCTCAACAATGAATGATATAAGCGTATCTGCCGTTTCCTCCAGAATCGGAAACTTCGCACGATGCAGCACATCCTCATACTCGACGATGATGTCAGCGTCGTACAACGGAACAAACGCATGCTCCAACAATTGCCTCACGACCTTGGTTGTGGCGGCTTCTGAGTTGTGCGTAATCAATGCAGACACCAGCACATTGGTATCTATCACAGCGTAAATCATACCGGCTGTTTCTGTTTACATAGCATTTCCGTCATTCCGTCGCCTTTCTTCCCTTGCGGCACGTATCTCCTCATTGATTTCATCCAATGTCATCTCATGCTCCTGGCTGGCCTCAGCACTCTTACGCTGTTGCAGAAACATGTCAAGCGCACTGGGCTGGGCCAACCTTGCCCCCCTGATGGTAAACGGGATGCTGCGACTTCTGACGACTGCCTTCACGAAGATGTTGAATGCCGTGTTGGCACTCATGCCAAACTGCTCACAGAGTTCATCGAACTGCGACTTCATCTCTGAGTCTATTCTTACTGTTACTGCCGACTGTGCCATAATTCAGACCTTTCTACCCAAACGTTACGATGGCATTATGCCACCAATTCGACGGCAAAAATACAAACTAATTCTGAAAGTTCCAAATAAATCTGCATTTTTTATCAATTATTAGCCAAAAACATGGTACGGCACTGATGTATCAGCACAAAGCCGCAGAGTTTTTTATTTCTCCAGCTCAAACTTGATGTCCTTGTAGAGTTCAGGACTGCCGCCACGACTCTCAGGGAGGAAGTGCAGGCGGACACCGCGGATGTGCTTCTTGGGCTTGAACAACTCAGGACGGTCCACCTTGTCGCTCTCTACCTCCAGCTTCAGCAGGCCCCAGTCCTCCAGCCTCACCTTGTCGCCACGGCGCAGGTGCTGGTTGATAACGTTCCACAGCGCCATCCGCACGGCGGTGATGGCGCCCTGCGAGATGCCCAGCCGGCGTGCTGCCTCTTCCTCAATCTGATGGTTGTCCACCTCGCCGCCGTGCACAACCTTGGCCTTGTACTTCCCGTAGGTGGGAAGTGCAGGCTTGGTCTCTTGTACTACCTTGTATTTCATAAAAGTCAATTTTACTAAGAATTTTCAAAAATAGGTTGTCAGGTTCTTTGCAGGCAAAGCGAGCAAGCTCGAGCGGACATAACCCCGATATACAAAGGGTTTGCAACCTGTTTGAGGTTGTCAAAGGTTGACATAAGGTTGACATCATTTCCCGACCAGCGCCACCTTGTAGCGCCGCCGCTCAGCCCCCTCACCCTTGGCATATCCGCTGCGCCGCAGGTAGCTGCCCAGGATCGTGGCGTTGGAACGGTTGCCGACATCCAGACGCAGCTCTTTCAGCATCTCCGTCGGACTCATCAGCAACACGTCGTCGCCCGCCCTCGGCTTGCGGAAACGGTCTTCGAAGAGCGCGACGACGGTCGGCGTGTCGTAGTAGTCGCTGTTCTGCTTCTGGATGCGCCGCTCGCGCTCTCCGGTAAAGGCATACTCCTCGCTGGCATCTATCTCATGCACGATCTGGGCATAGAGCTGCCGATATATGACGGACATACCTGGTTTGTACAGATGATGATGAACGAGCTATTTGCGATGACACCTATGGAGGGTACCTGTAGTTCAAGGATGATAGCTGAGGCGCAGCAAAACGTCGTACAGGCACAGTCGGATAGCTTCAGAGACCTGATGGCTCATCTGCCACCTAAGCAGAAAGTGGTGTTGCAGGCGATAGCCCGCGAGGTGCGTGCACAAAACATCACCTCCGCGAAGTTCATCAAGAAGTATGGCCTCAACTCTGCCAGCTCTGTCCAGGCAGCGGTGAAGATGCTGCTTAAGAACGGCATTGTCACTCAGGCCGAAGGTGTCTATCGTGTCTATGACCGATTCTTCGCCCAGTGGCTGCTCACCTGTTTCTAAAATAGCGGGTCAAGGGGGCGACCCTTGACCCGTGGTTATGAACAACAGCGAGGTGGGCAGCTACTACTGGTCCGCCTCGGCAAACTGTCGGAAATAGTTGATGCAGTGGTCGCGCCACTGGCGGGCGTTCTGTTGCTGATGGTCGAGGCGATCACTGACCTCGCGATGGCGCTGAGGATCGACATAGGGACGCATCTGCTGCCAGGTGGCTACATAGGCGTCGACCTTCTCCACACCCTGACGATAATGGCGCTGGAGACTCTGCCAGAGCGTCGAGCCATCAGCCATGGGGAAGTCCCAGGGCAGGTGGTGGAACCAGAGGAGGAGCTCCTCAGGACAGGTGGCAGGATCGTCGAAGAGTGAGGCATAGGGCTCGCGATACTGCTGCGAGGCTCCCGTGCCACCATGAGTGGAGCGGTTGAAGCCGATGCCGCCCTTGTCTGCCTTATGATACCAGACGGGCTTCCACTCATCGGGGAAGTTGGGCTGATTGCCCTCTGGCTCAGGACCGTAATGGTGGTCGCCCTTGAAGATATGGTGTAGGCCCAGGGGCATCATATAGTCGACGCAGGCCTCGCGGCTGGTCTCCATGATGTCGGTCATCGGCACGAGGAAACGCTCGTCGTCGGTGAACGTCTGCTGCAGCCATTCGCGGGCAATGGTACGACTGCTGAGCGTGGGATCCCAGGCCATTCGTCCGAAGACGTACCAGTTGGCTTGCGAGAAGTGATGTCCGCACCAGTTGGCATCGAGTCCGATGTTGGCGACGCCGGCGATGGCGGGGAAGTTGAGAGTTGAGGGTTGAGAGTTGAGAGACTTTTGTCCCTCACTCCTAACTCCTAACTGTTGAAAGAACTCCTGCCACATCGTGCCTAGATAGACGAGGTGACGGCTCTGTCCGAGGTACTCCTGAGTAATCTGCAGCTCGGGCATCATCGGCGTCTGGTGCAGCTGATCGAAGAGCGGGCTGTAGGGCTCACGCGGTTGGAAGTCGAGGGGTCCGTTTTTAATCTGGATGATGACATTGCTACGGAACTTGCCATCGAGGGGCTTAAACTCGTTGACGGCTTTCATCACGCGATCGGTGGCTCCCTCATGATAGCCGTAGACGAAGGCTCGCCACATGACGATGCCCTTGTGGGGCGCCAGAGCGTCGGCCATCATATTGGCGCCCTCGGCGTGCGACCGCTTATAGTCGCCAGGGCCAGGCTGTCCCTCGCTGTTTGCCTTGACGAGGAAGCCTCCGAAGTCGGGTATGAGGCGGTAGATCTCGTCGACCTTCGCCTTCCACCACTGTGCCACTTGCGGGTCGAGAGGGTCGGCGGTGCTGAGCACCCGTCCTCCGTTGACACTCTCTACGGCTACCTTCATCGGCGATGCGAAATTGACTGAGAGGAAGACGCGGATGCCGTAGGGCCTCAAGACGTCAGCGATAGCACGTACGGAGTCGAGATACTCCGTAGCGAGCATTCGCGGCGAGGCGTTGACATTGTTAAGCACCGTGCCGTTGATACCGATGGAGGCATTGGCGCGGGCGTAGTCTTTCAAGAGTGAAGAGTGAAGAGTGAAGAGTGAAGAATTTGCTTCCGCATCAAATGAAGAGTTGAGAGTTGAGAGTTGAGAGTTCCAGAAGATGCTTCGGCCGGCATAGCCACGCTCGATGGTACCGTCGAGATTGTCCCAGTGGTTGAGCAGGCGTAGGGCGAAGGTGGGGTGCTGCTCGCAGGGGTTGATGGGCTGGTGTGTGGCCTGAAGTCGCAGCAGGTGATAGACGGCGTAGAGCAGTCCACGGTCGTTGGCAGCCTCGATGGCAAGTCCTCCGCCAGGTATGCGGCGGATGGCGAAGCCGTCGTCGGCCGGCATCTTATCGTTGACGAAGAGGCTGATGGTCGGCGTGCCGCGCCAATAGCGGCGCAGCTCGTCGACGGCGATGGCGGTGGTGGGAGTCTCGACGCTGCACTTGACGCTGACCGTGCTCTCCGTCGGCTGCATGCGCAGCCACAGCCGATGGCCGTCCTCCTGCGCTGCTACGGGGCTTAATGACAAATGAAAAATGACGAATGACAAGAATGTCACCATCGTCCATCGGCTGTTCTTCACTCTATCTGCCCTCATTCTGCTATTCGTTTCGTTTCTCATTTCTCATTCCTCATTTCTCATTCCTCATTTCTCATTTAGCGCAGCGAATACGTGACGGTGGTCACCACGCGCACCTTCTTGATATACGGTGTGTTCTGGTCGCGGTCGTCGATCTCGAACTGTCCCTGTCCGGCGGTCTGGATGCCGCCCAGCTTAGCACCGCTGGCGTCGGCAAACTGCTCTGCCGTCTTCTGGGCAGCCTTGATGGCCTCCGACATCATCTCGGGCTTCAGCTCCTGGAAGGAGGCCAGCTCGTAATTGGGATAGCCGCTCTCGATGGCCACGCCCTGCTCCAGCAGTTCTCCCTGGCGGTAGATGGTCTTGTTGACCTGCTCCACCTTCTTCGTATAGACGGTGACGGTGGTATTAGCCGTATAGCGGTAGCTCTTTCGGTTCTCGCTCCAGGTATTGGCCTCGAGGTCGTTGACGGTGGGCGGATTGATGGTAATCTCGCTCTCGTCGAGCCCGTTCTGCACGAGGAACGCCTTGATTTTCTCAGCCTGCTGGCTGATGCGCTGATAGAGCATTGGCAGGTCGTTGCCCATCTCGGTAGTGCTGATGCTCCATGTCACCTTGTCGGCAGGCACCTCGCGCTCTGCGAGTCCCTTTACGGTGACCTGACGGTCTTTGTTGGCAAAGTTATCGATGCCACACTTGATAGTCCATCCCATGGCAATGAGTCCCACGGCGAGGATGATAGCTTCTTTAAGTCGATTCATAGTAATGTTTGTTATTTTGTTAATAAAAGGATTTCTTTGCAACGACTAGAACAGGCGCTGTGCAAACTGTGTGAGATAGATGCGCCAGTTGCGCCAGATATGTCCTCCGTCGCTTTCGACGTACTCGTAGGGATAGCCCTTCTTGTCGAGGAATTCGCGATACTGCTTGTTCTGCTGATAGAGGAAGTCGGTCTTGCCGATGGCAATCCAGTAGAGCGCAGGCTTCTTCTGGAACTGCGTCTGCAGCTGTCGCCCGGCGTCTGCCCCTTCGAAGCCGCCACCCATGGAGACGGCTGCCGAGAAGAGCCCGACGTAGTTGAACATATCGGGGTACATCTTCGAGATGTTGAAGCTATGGCCTCCGCCCATCGACAGTCCGCAGATGGCCCTCGCCTGCTTCTTGGCCAGGGTGCGGTAGTTCTTGTCGACGTAGCTGACGATGTCCTTGAAGGCCTCCTCGGTAGATGCTATGGGCCTCGAGTCCTGATGTCCCATGAACGAGGGCTTGTACATGCCCCTGTCCCATTCGCCAGGAGCGGCGTCGCAGTTGGCGTTGCCATTGGGCATGACGACAATCATCGGTTTTGCCTTGCCCGCCGCGATGAGGTTGTCGAGGATCTGGGCTGCTCGTCCCAGCGTGGTCCAGGCATCCTCGTCGCCACCGGCTCCGTGGAGAAGATAGAGCACGGGATAGCGCCCTCCGCGTTCGTAGCCGGCCGGAGTGTAGACAGTCATGCGACGTGTCGTCTGCAGCGTTGGCGAGGGGTACCACACCTTGCTGACATTGCCGTGGGGTACGCGGTTGACGCTGTATAGCGAGCCCTTATCGCCTTGCTCACGGCTGACGATGAAGATGTTCTGGTAGGATGCGATGTCGCGGCAGCGATAGACATTGGAGGGATCGAGCATCTCCATGCCGTTGACTCGGAACGTATAGCTGTAGATCTCGGGATCGAGCGCTTTCGTGGTGAAAGTCCACACGCCTCCCTGCTCCTCTCGCATCGATGCCGAGCGGGTTCCGTCGGGCAGGAAGTCGCCCTGCACCTCGACGGTGACAGCCTTGGGGGCATAGAGGCGGAATGTCACGGTGCCGTCGGCATGCACCTCGGGCGATGTCAGGTTGTTCTGGTTGAACAGTGCCTGCTGTGCAGATGCTGTGCAAGTCCAGAGCATAACGGCGATGAAGAACAGAAACTTTTTCATATTAGGTAGTCATTATACGATGCAAAAATACGAAGAAAGCCGCAATCTCGTAGCATACGAGCGGGAAATTTTGCATTCTTTAACCTAAAGCCCGTAGGGCTTCTGCTAATAAAGTGTAAAAATACGTCTAAAACGGTTGTGCTTCGCTGACTTTTTTGTAACTTTGCAGCCCGAAAACCGAAGAAGCGATTTCGAGTTTTCGACCAACGATGGACTCTAACAAGTATAAACATTTATAAACAGGTATGAAAAAGAAAACATTTTTAATGGCACTTGCCGCAGCCGGCATGCTGGTGTCGTGCGGCGGAGGCGGCGGAATGCCTAGCTTCGGCGACAATGAGTTTCCTGTGGAGGAGGTGAAGATCTCTTCCGCCGAGATGCAGACGACGTACCCTGCCGTGATCAACGGCATCCAGGACGTGGAGATACGTCCGAAAGTTTCAGGATTCCTTACTCAGATCAATGTAACCGAGGGCCAGACGGTATCGGCAGGCCAGCTGCTTTTCGTGATTGACAACGAGACCTATCAGGCTCAGGTGCGTCAGGCTCAGGCAGCCGTGAACACCGCCCAAAGCCAGGTGAACACCGCCAAGCTGACCTTCGACAACTCTCAGCAGCTCTTCGACAGCCACGTCATCGGCGAGTATGAGCTGCAGACAGCCGAGAATACCTATAAGAGTGCTCAGGCCCAGCTGGCCCAGGCTCAGGCAGCCTTGGCCTCCGCCCGTGAGGCCCTTAGTTTCTGCTACGTGAAGAGCCCTGCCCGCGGCGTCGTCGGCACGCTGCCCTTCAAGAAGGGTGCCCTGGTGAGCGCCTCGAACGTGCTGACTCACGTGAGCGACATCAGCCAGATGGAGGTGTACTTCTCGATGACGGAGAAGGACATGCTCGCCCTGTCGAAGACAGAGGGCGGTCTGAAGAGCGCCGTGGAGCAGTTCCCGCCCGTGAAGCTGCAGCTGGTCGACGGCACTACCTACGGCTACGACGGCCGTGTGGCAGCCATCAGCGGCGTCATCGACCAGGCGACAGGCTCCGTTCAGCTGAAGGCCCACTTCCCCAACCCCGAGAGCCTGCTGAAGAGCGGTGGCTCAGGTACGATCATCGTGCCACGTTCGGACAGCGGTGCCATCGTCATCCCTCAGAGCGTCGTCTCGGAGGTGCAGAACAAGAAGTTCGTCTACGTGCTCAACGACAGCAACAAGGTGGTCTACACCGAGATTACCGTTGCCCCGCAGAACGACGGTGTGAACTACATTGTGACCGGAGGTCTGAACGTGGGTGAGAAGTATGTGACGAACGGCATCACCAAGCTCTCCGACCAGATGGAGATTGTGCCCATCACCCCGCAGCGCTACCAAGAGAAGATTCAGGAGCAGGCCAAGGCCATGAGCGCCGGCGATATTGTGAATGCGATGAAGAAATAAATCGCAAAACGTAAATCGTAAATCGTAAATCAACATGACATTTACAACATTCATCAAACGCCCGGTACTCTCGACGGTGATATCCATCCTCATCGTCATACTGGGCTTCATAGGCCTTGCCACGCTGCCCATTGAGCAGTATCCTGACATTGCTCCGCCTACCGTAGTGGTCTTCACCAGCTATCCCGGCGCCGATGCCGAGACGGTGAAGAACTCTGTGCTCGTACCGCTGGAGGAAAGTATCAACGGTGTGGAAGGCATGGACTACATGAGCTCGTCAGCCTCGTCAGGCTCAGCAAGCATTTCCATCCTCTTCCGTCAGGGCATGAATCCCGACATGTGTGCCGTGAACGTTCAAAACCGTGTACAACAGGCGCAGTCGCTGCTCCCGGCAGAGGTGACGCGCATCGGTGTGACGGTGATGAAGCGCCAGACGTCGCAGGTGATGATGTTCACCCTGACGTCCGACGGCCGCTACGACGACCAGTTCCTGACGAACTACAACAACATCAACATCGTGCCGGCCATCAAGCGTATCCAGGGCGTGGGCGACGTGCAGTCGCCTGGTGTGAAGACTTACTCCATGCGCATCTGGCTGAAGCCCGACATCATGAAGCAGTACAACCTGATGCCGAGCGACATCAGCGGCGTGCTGGCCGAGCAGAACATTGAGGCCGCACCGGGACAGTTCGGCGAGCAAAGCAATGTGGCCTACGAGTACGCCATGCGCTATACGGGTCGTCTGAAGTCGGAAGAGGAGTTTGGCAACATCGTCATCTCCAGCGACGCCAACGGCAACACGCTGAAGCTGAAGGACGTGGCCAAGATCGAGCTGGGCGGCCTGCAGTACTCCGTGTCGATGAAGAACAACAACATCCCGTCGGTGATGGGTATGGTACAGCAGATTGCCG
>CAMNHM010000020.1 GCA_946539475.1 uncultured Prevotellaceae bacterium
GCATGCTCTGCTGTGCCGAGGACCTGGGCATGGTGCCCGACTGCGTGCCCTGGGTGATGAACGAGTTGCGCATCCTCTCGCTCGAGATTCAGTCGATGCCGAAAGACCCTGCCGTGCGCTTCGGGCATCTGAGCCGCAACCCCTATCGCTCCGTATGCACCATTTCCACCCACGATATGGCGACACTCAGGCAGTGGTGGGACGAAGACGAAAAGCGCACGCAGGAGTATTACAACACGATGCTCTACCGCTCGGATGCCGCACCCCATCCGTTGCCGGGCTGGCTGGCAAAGGATATCGTCAGCAGGCACCTCACGTCGCCCTCGATGCTCTGTCTGATATCGCTGCAGGACTGGCTCTCCATCAGTGAGAAGTATCGGCTGGCCGACCCGAATGCCGAGCGCATCAACATTCCGGCTAACTCGCGGCACTATTGGCGCTATCGCATGCATCTCACCATTGAGCAGCTTCTCCAGGCCGACGACCTGAACGAGGAACTGAAGGACTTGATTGAGAGTAGCGGGCGAAGAGTGTAGTGGTGAGAGTTGAGAGTTAAGAGTTGAGAGTTAAGAGTTGAGAGTTAAGAGTTGAGGGTTGAGAGACTTTTGATATAACGTACAAAGAAAAGTCTCTCAACTCTCAACTCTTAACTCTCAACCCTAAACCAATTACAGCTTTTTGTACCGCAGGTCGAGCTTCGTGTACTTGCGCTCGCGGGCGTTGTTCCAATGCTCCATCAGTCCCAGGGGCTGCTCGAGTGGCTTGCCGCCTTGCTTATAGACGGTGCCGCTGGGCGCATTGGGAATGCTGGCGGCCTCGCGAAGGTATTCGTCGCAGTAGTTCAGAGAGCCAAACTCGGGCCATTCGCCGATGAGGATATCCATGCCCACGGCATCGCAGGCCACCTCGTCCTGTGAGACAATAAGCGAGCAGGCCCAGTCGCCGTTGAAGGGCTCCTTCATCCATTTGGGCGCTGGCGCACCGTTGACGTCGCGTGAGCCGTAGGTGCCGTCGATGAGGAAGAGCAGCGTTTTCTGTCCCAGGTCCTTGTGCGCCATGAAGTCTACGAACGTCTTGTAGCCAGGTTTGCCGTTGCGCTTGTCGGGACTGACGTTGTTGTGAGCATTCTGTCGCCAAAGCAGGTTGATGTCGGTGGCGCCATACCAGTTCTTGCCTGTCAGGGTGACACCAGGACCATTGTGCGTCTTCAGCAGGGCGCTGTTGATGAGGTAGGTTGCGTCGACGATGCACTTTGCCAGTCCGCGCGCCATCTTGCCGTTGTCGACCGAGTAGACGATCTGTTCAGGATAGTATTCACACTTCTCGCGTCCGTCGCCTCCGATATTGTCAACGAAGCGCACTTGCGGGAACTCTCGGTGCACCTTGTCGTAGATGCTGTCGGTAATGGCGCGGCTAGGCTCGCAGAGGATGATGTCCTGCTGTCGGACACCAGCGTCGCGTACCATTGAGCGAACGAGGGCCAGCGTCACGAAGGGCGAGGAGTTGAGCTCGATGGTATCGTGGTGGGTGATGGCGTTGTTGAGATTGAGCTTGATGGCTATCGTCTCTCCTTTCTTGTACCCGCGGTTCTTGTGATGGTGTTGCTGGTTGAAATGGCGGAAGAGGGCATCCCAGCCTTTCTGGGCTGTCGGAGCACCGGTGAGCTGCACGATGGCCTCGCGTACCATGTCGTCGGCTTTCGACTGGTCGTTCCAGCGATCTTCAACCCATAGTCCAGTGCGTCCGTCCCACTTTGCCACGCCAGGAGCGTGGATCCAGGCAACGCGCGCGGGATGGATTCCACGGCCTGCACCGATGGGCTCGTTGGGCTTGAGGAAAAGCTTGGGCTTGACGCCGTTGAACTCGCCGAAGAAGAGTCGGTTGCGGTTGACGGGCTCGCTCAGCAGCTGAATGGTGGTCGAAGGGCCTAGGTCGGGATCGCGCCAGGAGCGCAGCTGCCAGACGACCTGTCCTTTTTCGTCGACCTCAACAGCCTGTACGGGGGCGTTGGCAGAGTCCATTGGCTCCTTGTTCCACTCGTTGTACCAGTTGTTAATCAGGTGGTGTCCGTTTTTCAGACGGACGGTCTTCTGTGGTTGGGTCACTCCGAAGTCGGTAGTGTTCAGCTGCCAGACAGTCTCGCCGCTGCGCGTGATCTCCTGAATGAGGCCTTTGCGCCCGGTGATCAGCAGATTGCCTTTAGGCAACTCCTGGACGGACCAGGGGAGGAAACCTGTCCAGCGGTCGGCTTCGCGTCCTTCGCTGGTGTACTCGCTGATGTAGCCCCCTTGCATGTTGGCAATGAGCAGCGTGCCTCGTGACGACAGGCGGGCATTGCGGTATTGTCCGTGTACGGAACCCTTCTCGGGTGTGGGCAGGTCGAACTGTCGTACGATCTTCGTCGAGGGGATTTCCATGACCACAACTTTGGCAGGATGGCCGTTCTGGACGTAGACCACGTGGCTGCGCCCGATGGGCTGAATGGTGTGGATCTCGGTACCTTCCGGCGCAGCGTATCTCCATACAATCTGGTTGTCCTGTGTTACTTCGGCAATGCCGTACTGATGGGCAATCAGAATGTGGCCGTCGTTCATGAGGACGGCATCGCTGATCTCGCCGCGCAACTGTTTTGTCTCCCATGCCCAGTTGACTTTTCCGTCCTTGACGGTGAACATGCGCATGCGCTTGCTCTGTCCGGCGTAGAAGAAGTCGTGGCGGGAGAGACTGCTGTCGACTGTCTGTGCTGTCGATCCGCAAACACTGGCCAATATCAGGCCCAGTGCGATTAGAGCTTTTCTCATAGTTTGTTTTCTTTTTTATATGTAGAGGTTGTTTTTAATAGTGAGTATCGAAGATGTTTCTGATAGTCTTCAATTTCGGCAGCAAAGGTAGTAAGAATTGCCCAAATGATGGGGGCAATAATCCGTCAATCAGCGTACGGTTTATCGTCAACTGCATTTTTCTGAATCAAGAGAGGCCGCGCCATCACGGCGCAGCCTCTACAAACAACCTAATAATAAAACAATAATCTACGGCATTGGATTGCCGTAACCTGGCAAAAAAGGATCAATAGCCAGGATTCTGCCAGGCTTTCTTCTGCTCGTTGCTGAGATTGGTGCCGTCAGGGTTCTGAAGGGCATCAATGAAAGCCTGTGGTATGGGTCGCAGCTCATGCTTACCTGCGGTGATGTTCTTTGCCTCGGGGTTGAAGGCCTTGGCACGCTTGATGAGCAGGCCTGCGCGGCTCAGCTCCTCCCAGCGGTTCCACTCACCGAGGCACTCACGGGTGCGCTCATTGAACACGAAGTTCAGCATGCGGTCGTAGTCTCCCGTGGCACCGATGGCAGCGAGGATAGCCTCGTCCTCCTCAGGCAGCTGGGTGTAGCTCTTGATCTGCAGGTCGGAGGGCGCTGTGGTCTCGGCAATGCCCGTCGAGAGATAATAGGTGTTCTTATGCAGGTGTGAGGCATAGTAGGCATCGGTCATCGTCATCGTCTTGCCGTTGACATCCTTGCAGTTGGAGTTGTTGCCGGCGATGGCGTTGTCGGTCATGCCGCCGTCAGCCTTCAGGAAGGCCATCGAACCGTCGGTGTAGTAAGAGCGGTCCTCGCCCTGCTTCCACTGTGCGCGTGCCCTAAGAATATTGATGGTGTTGATGGCTTCCTGATACTGTCCCAGACGCACCTGGCACTCGGCCTTCACCAGGTAGGTCTCGCCAGAGCGTGCCATGATTACGTCGCGGTGGGCATCGCCCTTCTCGGCCGTACGGCTGCCGTCGGCAGTCTTGTTGATGCCGCAGAAGACGTTAGAGGTAGCAGGGTTGCCGCTCACGCCATAGGTATTGAGCACGTACTGGCCGTTCATGAACAGGGGGAAGGCATTGGGTACCCACTTGCCTGTCTCGGGATTGACGAAGGTATGGTCCTGTCCGCCGCGTCCGAAAGTGCCGTAAGGCTCGCCGTCGAAGCGGGTGTCGCTCTTCTTGTTGAGGATGAAGATACAGCCTTGGTCACCGATGGTGGGGCACTGCTCGGCCGTCAGCCCATACTTCGCCTGCAGGTCAGCTGCCGACAGCTGCTGGTTGTTCAGTCCGTAGACGGTCTTGAAGGTTTTCCACATGCGGGCATCGTTCACGTTGTCGAACGTGGAGTAGGTGTACTCCGTGGGACGGCAGCGCTGGAAGTCCATCTCGCCGATGTAGGCTCCGCGCTTGATCCATCCTCCCGAGAAGTTGGAGAACTGTGGCGAGAAGTAGTTGTAGGTGCGGTTGCCGAAACGTCCCTGTGTGGTGGCGTCGCCATTGTGCTCGGCTGCCATGAGTATCTCGTCGAGTCCCTCGTTCGGGCAGTTGATGCCAGTCCAGTTGGCATAGAGGTCGCTGTAGTTGGGAGCCAGGGGGCATGCGGCTATCACCTCGTTGCAGAGGGTGATTGCGCGGTTCAGGTCGGCCGACTTGTCGTAGCTGCCGTTCCAGCTGCTGCAGCGCTCCGACTGGCGGAACAGCAGTGCCTTTGCCAGGAAATGGGCAGCGGTATACTTCGTCCATGTGCCGTTGCCGCGCCACTTCGAGGTGGGCAGCAGCTGATAGGCCTGTTCGAGGTCGGCGATGACCTGGTTGAGCGTCTGCTCCTCGCTAGCGCGGGTGTAGTCTTTCTTAACTACACCATTGGCAGGCTCGGTCTGAATGACTACGCCTCCGTACTGTGCAAACAGGCGGTAGTAGTTGTAGCCTCGGAGGAAGTAGGCCTCGCCCATAGCTTTGTTGCGCGAGTCCTCGTCGCTCACCTGATTTGCTTTCGACAGGACCAGGTTGGCTGTGGAAATACCGTAGTACATCTGGTTCCACAGAGCCGACACGGGAGGGCAGTTGTTGTTGGGCGCACCCAGGGCGCGTGTGAAATCGAGAGGGTTGAGGTTGTTGTCGTATGTGTTCCAGATTTCGGAGGTATTGTCGGCACCCGTGGTGAACTCGTCGCAGCCATAGAGCGTGATACCATAGGCCCATTCGTAGCCGAAATGCCAGCGAATGTTGCCATAAAGGCCGGCAGCCATCTTTAAGGCTCCGTCTCCAGTCTCCAGCAGTGCATCGCTATAGAGATGTCCGGCATCCTCCTTCAGGAAGTCGTCGCTGCAGGAGGTGAGGCTCATGGCAGCGCAGAGCGTCAATGCACCACAAACTAATTTACTATTGATATGTTTCATGTTCGTTAGTTTCCTTTTGTTAATTAATGTGTACACTCACAGTTTAGAAGTCGACGCTCAGTCCTACGGTGAAGCCGCGGTTATAGAAAGTGGCACCCGTGTCGAGATCCATGAAGTCGACCGATGAGCAGAGCATGCCCAGGTTCTTACCCTGTACGTAGAGCTTGGCACCGCTGATACCCAGCGTCTGGCAGATGCTCTTGTCGAAGTTGTAGCCCAGAGAGAGGTTGCGGATCTTCACGAAGGAAGCATTCTTGAAGCCAAGCAGGGCTGCCTTCTGGTCGCCACCGCCAGTGCTGTAAATAGGCTTCTGCCAGTCGGCGTCGGTGTTGGAGGGAGTCCAGTAGCTGATTTCGCGCTGCTGATACATACCCAGCTGACCTTCGCCGCCAGTGCTGATCATATACTTGAAGCGGCCTTGCAGCTCGAGTGTGAGCTCGAATCCCTTCCATGAGAGTGTATTGGTCCATCCGGCCGTGATGCGTGGGTTGCGATTGCCCAGGATGACACGGTCTTCCTCGTTGATCTTGTAGTCGCCGTTCTGGTCGACGGGCTTCACCATACCTGCAGAGAACTTCTCGCCGTTGTCATTGAACTTCTGCATCTCAGCAGCATCGCTCTCCTGCCAGAGACCATCGTTCTCGTAGCCATAGAAGACAGCGATGCTCTCGCCGATGAACCAAGAGTTGTTGATGTCGTCCTCCTTACCGTTGGACAGCTCCTCAATCTTGTCCTTCTGCCATGCAAGGTTCAGGTTCGACTGCCACATGAAGTCCTGAGTCATCACGGGGATCGTGTTCAGCGTCAGCTCGATACCCTTATTCGAGGTCTTACCCACGTTGTCCATCATCGAGGGATAGCCGGAGAGTGAAGGCACGGTCATGAGCATGAGCAGGTCGGTGGTCGTTGAGGTGTACATATCGAGGGTACCTCCGATGCGGCCCTTCAGGAAGCTGAAGTCGATACCGAAGTTCCACTGGGTGGTCTTCTCCCAAGAGAGGTTCTTGTTAGGCATCTTGTTGGAACCACTGCTGTAGTAGGGTTCATTGGTGACGAGAATCTGCGAGTTGCCAAGGCTGAACGGCATCCAGTAAGAACTGATGACACCCAGGGTGCCATAGGGATCGACGGCCGAGTTACCCGTGACACCCACACCGAAGCGCAGCTTCAGCTGGTCTACCCAGTTGACATCCTTCATGAAGTCTTCCTGCTCCATGCGCCATCCCAGGGCCATCGAGGGGAAGAAATCCCATTTGTTGCCCTCTGCCAGCACGCTCGATCCATCCCAACGTGCTGAGGCGGTGAGCAGGTAGCGGTCGCGGAATGCATAGTTAACACGAGCCATATACGATGAGAGTGCTCGCTCGGTGAGACCAGTGCTCATGCCCGACTTGTTGGCCGACTGTGTGATGTCGACAGAGCCCATATTGTTCCACAGGAACGACGGAAGAGGAATGTTCTCTGAGTTCATTCCACTGGTCTCAGTATTGCTCTTCGAAGCCGACTGCAGGAGCGTCAGTCCGAAATCGTGCTCGCCGAAGGTCTTGTTGTAGAGGATCATGTTGTCGAGTGTCCAGGCAAAGTTACGGGCGTCGGTGCGGCGGGCATAGTTGTTGCCGCCGCCACGTGCTGCCGAGCTGGCATCGATGAAGTTACCCATGCGATAGAAACGGAAGTCGGGACCAAACTGTAGCTTGTACTGCAGACCAGCCAGAGGCTCCCAGATCTTACTGAAGTCAATCTGTCCGTAGAAGCTGCCCAGTGCGCGGAAGGTCTGACGGTTATCGTTCGACTTGTTCCATTCGTCCATGATGGTATAGGTGTTGCTGACTGAACCGCCAGGAACGAGGATGATGTTGCCGGCATCGTCGTAGGGCAGGGTGTAGCGCAGGATCTGCTTGGCAGCTCCGTAGATGTCGGTAGGTCCGGAGTTGCTCGACTGTCCGGTGCGTGAGAAGCCATACTGCTGCTCGCTGAAGCTGGCATTGAACGAGCCGCCGGCTTTGAACCAAGGCTTAGCCTGTACGTCGGCCGAGGTGCTCAGGGTGTAGCGCTCGTACTGTTGTCCCTTCTGTGTACCCTTGTTGTTCAGGTAGCCGAAGGAGATGCTTCCGCTCATGTTCTTCGAACCTCCGCGAGCGCTGACGGTGTGCTCCTGGGTGATACCTGTACGAGTGACGAAATCCGTCCAGTCAGTATCTGTCACTTTCGAACCGTCCCATGAGCCGCCGGCCCATCCTTTCTCGATGTTGGCCCAGGCTACCTCGTCGCCCGAGAAGAACGACTTGTCCTGCTCCAGCGTGGGCTGGTCGCCAGGCGTGTACTTGTCGGGAGCTGAGTTGTAGTAGGCCCAGCGGCGCCACGTGATATAGTCACTGGCATTCATGGCGGGGCTCTTGTCCACGATTTTCTCGAAAGTCATCGTGCCGCTGTAGTTCAGTTGTGTCTTGCCTTCCTGTCCGCGCTTGGTGGTGATGAGCACGACACCGTTAGCTCCGCGGCTACCGTAGATGGCAGTCGAAGAAGCGTCCTTCAGAATGTCGATGGCTTCAATGTCACGGGGATTGAGCGTCTCGATACCGCCAGACTGAAGGGGAACTCCGTCGACGACGTATAGAGGTTCGCTCGATGCGTTGAGCGAGCGTGTACCGCGAATCATGATGTTACCCACGGTTCCTGGGCGCTGACTGCTGGTGATGTCAACACCGGCAGCCTTGCCTTGAAGGGCTTCGAAGGCATTGGTCACGGGCTTGGCGTTCAGCTCCTTCTCACCGACGCGCGTCAGTGCACCTGTGACATCGCTCTTGCGCTGTACACCATAGCCTACCACCACCACCTCGTCGAGTAGCTGCTTGTCTTCCTCAAGGGTGAAGTTGATGCTCTGCTTACCGCCAATGCTGACGTTCTGAGTGCGATAGCCAATGTACGACACCGTTAGCGTTGCGCCTGCGGGTACATTGCTGATTGAGAAGTTACCGTCCAGGTCGGTTACTGCACCGTTGGTAGTACCTTTGACGGCAACACTGGCTCCAATGACAGGCTCGCCATTGGCGTCCACCACCTTACCTGTTACTTTCCCTTGCGCCATAGCCACTGTCGAGCAGACAGCCATCAACGCAAGAAAGAGCATGCGTCGCCATCCTTGGCAACGGCTCTTCAGGTTCGTCTCATGTTGTTTTTCCATTTGTTGTTAGTTTTGAATTAGTAAATATTGTTGTTTGTCACAATTCCTTGATTCTACCCGCCGGTAGGCTTTCAGGCTGCCTGCAGAGTTAGTCTCCCCAGGGAGCTCCGCTTTTTCAACTACTTTACTAAATATCGCACTTCAGTTAGTCTCGGAATGTTTCCGGACGGTTGTTTTTTTGCAGTTGCAAAGATAATAGAAAAAAAGCGGATTCCTTCTAGTTCCCAGACCTTTTTAGGATTATTTAGCAGTTATGTCTTCATATCGCATGAGGTATGTGTCGTACTGGGTGAGGAAGTGGTTGTCGGCTTTTGGCAGGCTCTGAGGGTCGTTGAAGATGCTCTTCAGAACAGCTGGCCATTGTCCGGCATCGACGCGGTAGAGATAGAATTCGGCTGCTATCGTTCCTGTCTGTCGGGCGATGACGGGGAATGTGGTTCGACGCGATTTCGGACCTTGTCCCGACACTGCAGCGTTGCAGGTGAGCACGATGCCCCGATCTGTCTGCTCGAAGCTGACGTTCCCATTGTCGCAAACCATTAGCAGACCGTTCCCCTCTGCATCCGTCAGCAACGCGACGTCGACCCCTCTGCGATTGCCTTCGAAATAGATGTCACCCTGACGCATTCCCCACAGTCCATATTGTCCTGCTCGGAAACGACCAGGATAGGTGGGTACGGGACCGTTGCCGATCCATTGTGCGCGGTCGATGCGCTTGTCAAGGAGAAAGGCGATGCCTGCCTCGGAAAGGAACGTGTTGCTGGTATCGGCAGTCAGCGTGAAACGGTAGCGCATGGCGTTGCCGGCAGGCTCGCTGCCGATGACGGCCTTTAGGGGGCCTGCCTGTCCGCCAGAGGGCGTGGTGTGTATGAGATAGCGCTCCAGGCGTTGGTCGGCAACCTTCAGCTGCTCAGCCATTGTGGCTTTCCTGCCAGCTCTGACGAGGAAGCCGTCTTGCACGCGGGTCATGGGGTCGCCTGTTGTCCTGTCGAGATTCTCGGTTAGGTAGCGGGCCATGTCTTGTCGTGGATTGACCCTGATGCCCTGATGCAGTAGGCTGTGTCCTTGCACGTCGGTGACGTCGACGTTCAATACCATCGGAAGCATCGTGGTAGTCGGAAGGGCTGTCGTGTGCAGGCTGTAGACAGTGGTCTGACGGGGTGGACAGCTCGGCGAGAAAGCCCCTCGCGCTACTGTGTCGCGTCCCTCGGTCAGTGCCCAGTAGAAGGTGACGTTGTCCTTGAGGTCTATAAAGTCATAGCGGTTACGAATATGCAGGTCCAGGCGGTCGCCTACTGAAGTCAGGATGCTGTCGGCAATGGCTGCTATGGCATAGTTGTGCTGCAGCTCGTAATAGTTTGGCAATGGAGTACGGTCGGCATAAAGCAGTCCGTCAGTGCCTTTGTTGCCATACATCTCGAAGCCTCCTGTCGGCGATGTGAATACACGCTCTTCATAGCCGTAGAAATCATTCCGGGCTTTACTCTGAGTGAAAGGCATTCCCTGGTCCACCCATTCCCAGACGCTGCCTCCGATGATTCCCGGCGAGCGCTCGATGGCTTCCCATTGGCGGTCGTGGTCCTCGAGCGAGATGCCTAGTGAGTGGCAGTATTCGGTGAAGATGACCGGGCGTTCAGCCTTTTGGTAGAAGGTGCCTATCTGGTCGGTGCTAGGGTAGTGGGGGGTATAGATGTCTGCCACTTTGGGAAAGTCATAGTTGAAGCGTCGGAAGTAAGAGCCCACCTGCGGGTAGCAAATGGGACGGATGCTGTCGAGCTCCCGCTTCACATATTTGCCAAGTTGCTGGCAGATGTCGGTCAGCGGGTTTTCGTTGCCGATGCTCCAGATAAGCACTGACGGATGATTCTTGTCGCGGCGGATGGTAGCTTGTGCACGCTGTTGGAGTACGGGATAGAACGTCGTGTCTGTCAGGTTCTTGTCGCCATAACCAAAAGGAACCTCGTCGATGATGTAGAATCCCAGTGAGTCTGCCAGCTCATAGAAGCGAGGTTCGCGTGGATAGTGGCTCGTGCGGATATAGTTGACTGATGCTTCCTTCATGAGCCGCATGTCCTTCAGCGTCAGCTCGTCGCTGACGACTTTTACGGTCCTGGGGTCGGTGGAATGGCAGGTCACCCCGCGCATCTTGAACGGCTTCCCGTTAAGGAGCATTCGCTTTCCGTCGATGGTCAGCTCACGAAATCCGAAACGGTGCTCGAATGTCTGAAGAGTCTTTCCCTTTTCGACGAGTCGCGTGCGTAACGTATATAAATAAGGTGTTTCGGCAGTCCATAAATGGGGATGATCTACGTGGCTTTGTCCCACAATGCGTCCTTGAGCATCTATAATTTCTGTCTCCACAAGGGTGTTGCGCGAGCTGTTCGCTATTCTCGTGTCGACGTTTACCTCACCCGTGTTCTTCGTGTGAATAGTCAGGTCGGCAATGTGTGTCTTGGGGAAAGCCAGGAGTGTGACATCGCGGAAGATGCCTGTTGGTGCCCAGTCGTCGTTGTAGTCGAAGTCACTGCCGGGAAAACGCGTGATGACCTTCATTGCCAGTTGCTGTTCCTGGCGACGGCGGTCGATGAACGGCGTGATGTCAAAGACTGCCGTGTTGTAGGCTGAGCGCCATGCCCCTGCCCATCGACCGTTGATCCACAGGTCGTAGCCGTAAAACACGCCATCCAACTGAATGGCGATGTTGAGGTCCTTCCATTCAGCAGGTATGGTGAACGATGTGCGGTAGTAGCCCGTCAGCTCCTCTGCCCGGTCGTAGGCAGGCTTGCTGCGACCATAGGCCTCCCAGCAGCCTGGCACGGGGATGGGCTCCCATGTCGCGTCGGCTTGTGGAACCTCGGCTTCGTCAGCGCTGCCCTTTATCACCTTCAGGTTCCATTGCCCGTTCAGGCTTTTCCTCATCGCCTTGTCGGTGGGAGGCAGGATGTCGTGAAAGGCATCGTTCACCGTCGCTACTTCTTTCTGTCGCTTGACTTTCTCAATAGAAGGGGCTGCTGAGGCTGTAAATGCCAGCAGACACCCCGTTGCAATCGTTAGTATTCGTTTCATTCTTTTGTTTTTCTACGTCCCTTTTTCTTTTGTCACCCGAAAACAATCATTTTTACCTAGGAACCAGTCCAACCTACATTACTAACTAAATTAACTAAAACCAAATGTTTACATCTTTGCAAGATAACTAAAAAACTATATTGAAGCAGTTTGTTCGGTGCAAAGATACATGTTCTTTTGTAAAAGGGACGTGCGGAAAAACGTCAAACACCATACATATTTTCGTCAAGCGCAAGAAAACGAATTTGTGCACATTGATTTGCAGGAATTCTGTATCAGGGACCGGCAAAAGAAAAGCTTACGGATCAGCAGATGCCAATCCGTAAGCCCTTAGTTGACGATTTGTCGATTCGCCTAGGAAATGACTTTTAGCGAATGATGACCTTCTTGCCGTTGATGATGTAGAGACCGCGCTGAGCCTTCTCGACCTGCTGACCGTTGAGGTTGAAGATACCCTCGACGGCAGGCTGCTCGTTGGCGACCTCCTGGATGGCGACAGTCACATCGACGGGAGCCTGCTGGCACTCGATGTAGTAGATGTGGCAGCCATTGGTGTTGTAGACAATCACGTCGACATTACCCAGTTCCTCGGGTACGAGCCAAGTCTGCTCAGTGTAGAGCTTGGGCACTGCAACGTCGTTCCCCTCGGGATCCTTGAGCTGCTGTCCGTGTTTGACACTGACACCCTCCTCAGGAGCGTTGACGAATAGCTGCACGCCGCGAGCATCGCTGCTCTTGTGCGACTCAACGCCCATCTTGATCTCCGTACCTGCTTTCACGTTGGGAATGATGAAGTAGTCCTTCTTCGAACCACCCAGCCAGAGGTAGGCGGGGCCGTTGTAGGTGCCAAGGCTGGTCGAGGGATAGTTGACGGCGATAGCGAGGTTGCGGTTGGCCAGTGCGGGCTGCTGGAAGCGCAGGCCTACGAGCTCCTTGATGACCTCGCCATTGGCGTAGAGCTGTCCCTTTTCGTCGGGAACCATCGTCTTCGAAGCCCAGAAGCAGTTGTCCTTCGTTGCCTCGGTAGGATCATTGCCGGCATCGGCATCAGCCTGCTTCTCCACGTCGCTCCATCCCTCTGTCTTGCTGGCAGCGGCATCGGCGATGAGGTTAGCCACGGTCTCAGCACTCCACTGGGTGAAGTCCCAGCGGGTGACATCGCTGACGATGGCTCCGTCCTCGCTCTGGAGGAAGAGGTAGTCGAGCGATCCGGCCTCGCCATTGCCTCCTACGAATGTGAGCTCTGTGGGCTCGGTCAGTGTGAACTCTTCGCCAGCTGTCTCACGCCATGATCCGGCAGAAGCGATGTTGAGCACTTCCTGCTCGCCGGCCTTGAAGGTGTAGGCACCTCCGTAGGCAGCAGCGGTGAGCTTGTAGGTGCCTGCAGCGAGCTTGAGCAGTGTCACCTCTTCCTTGGCATAGCCGCCGGCACGGTAGGAGCAGCGGTCGGCCACGGTGCCGGTGTTGCAGACGGTGAGCACGTCGAAGTCCTCAGCCTCCTTGAAGAACATGACACCGGTGGTCTCGGTAGCAGCATAGACGGCCTCTACCTGCTTGCCGTCAGCGTCGAGGAGGAAGGAACCGTTGTAGACCATGTCGGTGGGATCCTTCTTCAGGAGTGTGCCGTCGACGCAGAAATAGCGCGGATAGGCGTAGCCCACGGTCTCGCCCTCGAACCATGACTTGTCGGCGAGTGTGGCCAGGGTGTTCTCACCGTCGGTGGCGATGACGGTGTACTTGTAGGTGGCTGCCTGCTTCACCTGGACGGTGATGACGGTCTCGTTGGTGTTGTCAACGGGATTGTCCTCGCTGTCGTTGCCCTGTACGTAGTACTTCACGCCGTTGGCCCAGACGGGGTCGGTGGTGATGGCTACCTTGGTGCCTTCCTCAGCAGCACCCTCTTCCTGCTTGACTATCGTGCCGTTCTCGTCGACATATTTGATGATGTACTTGTAGAGGTACTTCTCGGCCGAGGTAATGGTCAGGTTGTCGATACCGATGGCACGGTCCTCGTTGGTGCAGTCGTCGATGATGACGATCTTGGCCAGGTCCATTTTCACGCCCTCAAGGTTGGCCGAGTAGGTGATGTCCTGCAGGGCCTTCTTGGCAGGCTGGTAGACCATGTTGAAGGTGACGGCACCCAGTCCGTGTACCTTGAAGGTCAGCTTCGGGGTATAGTTCTCGGTGTTGACATAGTGCTGGCTGTGGGTGAAGCCGTTGGCACTCTTGTTGTTGTTGAAGTTGGCCTGACCAGTGAAGGCTGCGAAGCCGGCAGCTGTCTGTCCGCCTAGCATCACGTCAGTGACTTGGCAGGCTTTACGTGTGTAGGTATAGCCTACGAGTACCACGCCCTCGGAGTTGACCAGCTGGATGGTAGATGTGGAGGCATCGCCAGCCCATCCGTGGAGTCCGTCGAACTGGACGGTGACCTCCTCGTTCTCGCCGATGGCATAGGCATTGCTTCCATCAATGGCGAAGGGTGCTGTGGCGGTGGCGTTGCTCACGCAGAGCACGTTACCCACCTCTGTAGCAGCCTTGACGATTCCTGCGTCGAACGGAGCCGTCGATTCCTCGAAGTCGGCTGTGAATGGCAGCGAGCTGATCTGTGCCCATGCACCTGTTGTGCCCATGAGGGCCAACGTCATTAGAGTAAATAGTTTTTTTCTCATAGTTTTTTTGTTTTATTGGTTAATGAATAATGTACTTCTTCCCGTTGACGATATAGAGTCCTTTCTGTGGAGCTGTCCGTATCCTTTGGCCGTTGAGGTTGTAGATAATAGTGGACTGAGAGCCGTTGGAGGAGGGTAGGGCGTCGATGCCCGTATCGCCCTTATCAGCCACCACGGCATTGATGTCGTAGATGTGGCATCCGCTGGTGTTCTTGACGTAGATGTCCACCTGTCCGCCAATACTGGTCACGCCATCGGGCAGCACCCAGTCCTCCCAGGTGTAGCTGCTCTTGGCATCAGGCGTGAAGTTGTCTCCAATCTGAAGGAGGCTGCCGTTGTCACCTAAGACGTAGATACCCACGCTCCGTCCTTGTCCGCTGCGATGCGACTCTACGCTCATGGTGAGAGGCTGGCCGACGACTACATTAGGAATATAGAAGCAGTAAGGTGCACCATTGATACCTAGCCAGAGATATTGAGGTCCGGCATAAGTGCCAATGTCGGTGGAGGCATAGTTGACAGCAATAGCGAGCGAGCGTCCTGCACAGTAATCGTCGCTGAAGACGAGTCCTTCGAGTTCGGCTATAGTTTGTCCATTGGCTTTCATGGTCCCAGCCTCGTTGTCAGAGTGATACCAGAAGCAGCGGTTGTCGACAGGGTTGGGATTGTTGAGATATTCCACGTCGCTCCATCCAGTCTCATCGCCTTGCTCAGCATCGGCTGTGAGGTTGTCGATGGTCTGCTGGCTCCACTTGGTGAAGTCCCACTGGCGTACGACGCCCGACACATGTTCGTTGCTGCGGCATGCTGCGCTGATGCTCACGGGCACACGATTGCCTTTGGTGCCAGTCAGCGTGAAGTTGAATGTGTAGTTGCCTGCCTCGTGGAAAGCACCCTTGATGTTGAGCGTGGGGTTCTCCTCGCCCTCGATGGTGTAGGCGACACCTTGGGGCATGCCTTCCTGTGCTGCGCCGTTGAAGGTGTAGCCGTTGAACTCAATCGCCTTGGTGTTGCTGGTGGCGAACGTCCAGTCTATGGGCTCTTCGAGCTTAACCACGAACCGCTTGCCTGCATCAGTCATGCTGGGCATGTTCATGTCGGGCAGGTAGTAGCCCAGGTGTGGCGGCTGGTTGTAGGCCGTGTTCTGCCAGCAGACACCCATACGATAGGTATGGTCATGCATCAGGGTGGGCACACGGTAGTTGGTGGGTGTGTTGGTAGAGTAGATGGCCAGGCAGGTCTCAGCGTCGCTGGCTCGCCAGAGAATGACCTCCTCACGCCAGTCGCCCAGAATATCGGCCGAGAGGTTGGGAGTGTTCTTCGTGCTGTTGCAGGTGCCGCTGGGGCCTAGGTCGCTGAAAGTGACGAGTCGTGTGACTGCCGTCTTGCTCCACTTGTCAAGCTTGTTGCCGTCGAGCAGTTCCTCCTGGAGGTCGCCGTCCCAGTAGATGCGGAAGTTGTTCGACCCTTTCTTCGTGGATACCGACTCTCCTGTAATGGCACTGCGCACTGCGGCTTCCTTGCTCCAGAAGACGGCTCCGCGTATGTCAGTTCCAAAATTACCGGCTATGCCTCGGCCATTGTCCACGCCCTCGGGGCCGCCTTTGAGCAGTATCTCGCCAGTGCGTGCATCATGCACGTCCCAGGCGTAAGTGCCTCCCCCCTCGTGCACTTGGAACATCTCCAGTCCAGGGCGGTCAGGGTTCAGGTCGCTCAGGTGGAGGGCATCGCCATGGCCAAAGCCCGTGCCATAGAGCAGTGTGCCGTCGTCGTCGAGCGCACCTGCGCCCCAAACGATTTCGTCACGTCCGTCGCCATCGACATCTGCAATCGACATATTGTGGTTGCCGTTGCCGTACATTGTGCCGCTGCCTCCGCCACTGGTGGGCCTGCAACCCGAGAAGTTCTTGCTGGAGCCCTTGCCATCGGCATCGAAGGTGGTCACGGTGTAGCTGTTCCTGGACCTATGCGAGCTGAACCAACGCTGATGGAGCAACTGCCCGTCGAAGTCCACAGCCCAAATGAAGGCGAAGGTATAGTATCCACGGCAGAAGATGCCGCTGGCAGGTTTGTCAGGGCCGTCGAGCTGGGCAACACCGGCCAAGAAACGCTCGCCACGGTTGCCATAGGCAGCATAGTCACTCTTGCCGGAACGGTCATCCCAGTTGAAGGTGCCAGTAGCTGCTCCGCCATAGCCTGCATCGCGGTTAGGATTGTAGAAAATGGTGTGTACGGCCTCGCCCGTCAGTCCGTTGAACACGGTGAGGTACTCTTGTCCACCAGTAATCTTTCCACTGCCATTGCGGTAGACTTTTGTGTTGTCAGCACTTTTGATGACGTCTTCCGTAGCTGCCTGATTGACGTAGTGGTTTTTACCGTCCTTCGAGCCGGGACCGGTTTTGCAGATCATCTCGGCGAGTCCGTCGCCGTTGAAGTCGTAGACCATGAACTGGGTGTAATGGGCACCGGCACGGATGTTAGGCCCCAGGTCGATGCGCCAAAGACGCTTGCCGTTGAGCTTGTAGCAGTCGATGAACACGTTGTCGGTGGTACCGCTCTGCGAGTTGTCTGCGGCATTGGAAGGATCCCACTTCACGAAGATTTCGTATTCTCCGTCTCCGTCGACATCGCCTACAGAGCAGTCGTTAGGATTGTATGTACCTCCGTTGGTTCCCTTGGCGGGTCGATTTAGCACTAGCTTCAGGTAACGCTGTGCCCATGGCTTGACGGCGGCAGTGGTGTCGACAGGCTGACCGCCCACGAAGGTGACAACCTGATAGCTGCTGGTCTTCTTTCCTGCTGCATCGGTGTAGTTCGTGGCATAGAGATCCTTTGCCAGACTCTCTCCGTCGCGCAGCAATTCAAAACTTGTGTCATCTGCATCGTAGCCCAGCGAGCGCCAGCTGACGAACATTCCTGATCCTGATGCAGGCAATGCGATAAGCCCTCGATCCAGCTTCTCCATCTGGCTGACGGGGGTATTCTGTGCCTCTAAGGGTAAAGCGGTAGCCGTGATGGCTACCGCAATGCTAAGCAATCGGTTTGTTTTCATTTCACCAATACTTTCCTGACGTTACCGTCAGCATTTACTATGATATTGATGCCCTTTCGCAACTCGTTCTGACGTGAGCCGCTGATGTTGTAGATGCCTTCAGGCATGCTGATGCTGTGCTCCACTTCGGCAATGCCATCCATCTGCTCCTGAATGAGCTTCTTCGATTCCTCACCCTCGTTGGTGATGTAGATATTGAAGAATCCGGCGCGAGGACCATTGTTGACAGTGCGAACGCGTGTGTAAACTGGAGTGGTCTCCTCATAGCTACGTACGAACATATGGTAGAGGCGGCGAGTGGGGTTCAGCACAAGTGTATCGCCAACTTGTTTCCATCCAGCGTCGTCAGCCTCAGGATCGGTAGCCACTTCGACTACCAGTCGTGCGTATGGTGAACCCTTGTAGTTGACGATGTATGCCACATAGTCGAACGGGCCGGCAATGGGCTGTGTGGTCTGGATCTTGGCGCTGGCAGGATACTGAGTGTCCCAGTCGAAGAGGTTCACAATGAACGGGGTGACAGGCAGGTAGGTATCCTCATCTTCAACAGTAGCGGGGTTGCAGGGACCACTGCCTGAGTCGCCATAGTTCAGTTCAGGGTTGGCACCCTCCCAGGAGACGCGCTGTCCGCGTGAGCGTACGCTCCAGCCATTCTCGAAGTCGACCACTTCCTCGTTGTTCAGTTTGTGGTGGATGATACTGTCGTTGCCGTCGCTGCCAACCACTGTCTCGTCAAACTCAGGATCCCAGTAGGGATGGTCGTTGGTGTTGGCCCAGCTGAAATAGTAGCCTACGTTGCCCCCCGACTTGTTAGTGCGCTCGTAGTAAGTGTCTTGATTGGCGTCCATCTGTGCCAGAATGTCAATGCGCACGTGTGGATTCTTCACATTGACCATAGCCTCGGCCACCTTCGAATTGAGGTATCCCTCGCAAGTCTGGAAGGCATAGATGGTTTTGCCTCTGGTAATGGTAATCGGGCCGTTGTAGGGGCTGCTCTTCTGTGTGGTGCCGTCGCCCTTGTAGTTGTAGTAAATCTTGGCTCCCTCCAGCTCAGAGCTGATGGTGACGATGGTCTTACCATCCTCCTGCTCCATGGCGAAGGTGGGTAGCGGGGCCTTCTGGCGGATGTCAATCAGCTTCTCGGCGACAAGACTCATCAGATAACCGTCGCCACGAGCAATAGCCTTGACTGTAGTTTCTTGTTCGACGGTGAAAGGCTCAGTATAGCGAGTACTCTCCTCTGTCGGGTCTGATCCGTCGAGTGTGTAGAAAATCTCTGGTAGTGGGGCTGCATCCTGGATAGAAACGGTGGTTGCCAGATTCTCATACTCAAGTGTGAAGGTGGGAGCAGGAGCCTGAGTGACAGGGGCCTTTGAGCTAGCAAGCAGTGCAAGGGCATTGCCCAAAATGTCAGGTGTAGCGGCATCGGCCAGTGTCTCCTGCGTGTAGGGGATATAAATGTAGCCATTGTGGGCAAGGTTATGGGTATGAATGGCTACGACATCCTCGTTCTGGTAAGCTACAGCCAAGACGGGATCGTCGGCAAAGAGTCCGGCAAGTTTCAGACCCTGGAAAGGCACCTCGTTGCTCACAGCTAGCACGAATGTGGGTTCCTCAGCATCAGGATCCTCGATTAGTTCTAGCTTCCTGAACAATGCATGGTTTGGATTAGTGGTGGTGGCAAACTGTATGCCGGCGTCAACGGCTTCTCCATAGCCCCATGCTGCATAGAGGTTGGGATTGAGGTTCAGGATGGGCACGAAGGGCTGCACCAGCTTCAGCGAAGCAATGGCATCGGCATTGTCGACGGTAGAGCTGATGGCGATAGCATCATAGTCGGCGAAGTCCTCCATCGTAAAGGTCTTGTTGGCCTCGATGGCAGTCACCTTATTCATATAGTCGTCGGCGAGCGTCTTGTAGCCCAGGTCGGCGTCGAGCGCGCCGTTGTAGAGGTAAGCCACGTTGCGTGCCTCGGTGTTCTCTCCGATCTCGATGAGGTAGATGTGGCAACCGCTGGTGGGCTTAACATAGATGTCTACTAGTCCGTCGCCGTCAGGGTCGGTCACACCTTCAGGCAGTGTCCACATGTCCCATGTGCGCGACTCCTGTGCATCAGGCGTGAAGGTATCGCCGATGATGTGCATCTCTCCATTTTCATCGCTCACATAGAGTCCGATACCGCGTCCTTGTCCGCTACGGTGCGACTCAACGACGAATGTCATCTTCTGGCCAATGCCGACATTGGGAATGCGGAAGGCATAGGGAGTATTGTTGATACCCAACCAGAGATATTGTGGGCCGGCATAGGTACCGATACTAGTTGAAGCATAGTCAACGGCGATAGCTAGGTTGCGGCTAGCGCAGTATTCCTGACCAAAGTCGAGACCCTCGAGCTCGGAGATCACCACACCGTTAGCCTTAACCGTTCCATAGTTGTCCCCGTCCTGATACCAGAAACAACGCTTGTCGACGGCATTCATATTACTTAGATACTCTACGTCACTCCAACCTGTTTCATCGCCCTGTTCATCATCGGCGATGAGGTTGTCAATGGTTTGCTGGCTAAACTTGGTGAAGTCCCAGCGGCGATAGCTTTGTGCGTTGACAGTCTCTGCAAATGCCAACATCGCTACGGTCATGAGGATAAAGATTCTTTTCATAGCTGTAATGTTTAGTATTAATGATTAGTTTGTTTCTCTTTTCGGCTGCAAAGATAATAATAACCTGTGGAATATGGGGGACGGAAAATCGTCTTTTGACGTACACTTTTTAGTCATGACAAAAAAAAATGCGAGAAATGCATGGTCTTTCGATTATTTTGCGTAAATTTGCACCACTAATTCTACTAAACAGATGAAGCGATATGATTGTCTTTGCCTCCTGATGTGCTGCACAGCTACCCTCTGGGCGCAGCAGCTGAGCAAGCCTCATGGCATCTACACCCAGCTGACAACTGTCAAAGCGACCAGTGACCAGGGTGCAGAGATGAGGTACACTCTCGATGGCAGTGAGCCCACCATGCAGAGTCCTGTCTACGAGAAACCGTTCGTGCTGGGCAAGACCACTGTGCTGAGGGTAGGGGAGGTGAGTGGCGACACTATCCGCAAGCCAGTGACCACTGCCACCTACATCTTTCCCCAGTCAGTATTGTCTCAGCCCAACAATCCTGAGGGCTATCCTGATAACTGGGGAAAATATGCCCAGATGAGGGGAACTGCCACTGCCGACTATGAGATGGACCCTGAACTGACGGCTGATAATACCTATCGAGAGAAAATCAGCGAGGGCCTGCGCGAGCTGCCCATCCTCTCACTCGTAACTGATCGTGGTCATTTCTTCAACCTCGAACAAGACGAGGAGCGTGGTGGCATTTATATTTTTACGGGCGCGCCCGTGGGAAGTGGCGTGGGACGTGGTTGGGAACGTCCAGTGTCAATGGAACTGATAGGCGGCCCTCAGCAGCACGACCTCACCATCGACTGCGTGGTGAAGATTCACGGAGGCCACGGCCGTCTTCCTGAGAAGAATCCCAAGCACTCGCTGCGAATTACCTTCAAGAGCGACTTTGGCGGCCCAGGCAAACTTCGTTATCCTTTGTTTGGTGAGCGTGGTGTCTCTACGTTCAACTCTCTTGTCCTACGAGCCTTTTTTGGCAATGCGTGGCAGCATTGGAAAAATGATTCTCGCGAGCGTGCTCAGTACACACGCGACCTATGGGCAAGGCATATGCAACGCCTCCTGGGACATTCTTGTGCCGACGGCATCTATGTACACCTCTTTATTAATGGTCTCTACTGGGGAATCTACAACATTGCTGAACGTGTCGATGACAACTATTGCAAAGAGCATTTCGGAGGAAAGAAAAGCGACTACGATGTGATTAAAGTAGAGGAGCAGGGTGGACGCCACACCATTGAGGCAGGCGATGGCACGCTCGACAAATGGAATGAGATGCTGGCCTTAGTCGAAAAGGCTGCTTCCAGTCGTGACAGCTACTACCGCCTGCAGGGAATGAATGCCCAGGGTGAGCGTGATGCCTCGATTGAGCCGTTACTCGACATCGACGGTTTCATCGACTATATGCTTATCAACCAGTATGGCGGCAATACTGACTGGGATCAGCACAACTGGATAGCGTTCCGCAATCGCACCCAAGCCGACAAGGGCTTCGAGTTCATCTGCTGGGATACGGAGTCGATATTCGAATCGCTTTCCGACAACAAACTGGGACTTAACACACGCGATTGTCCAAGTGGCATTTTCATGCAGTTGATGCACAACCGCCTGTTCCAGAATCGCTATATGGATCGAGCCCACCAGTTGCTCACGCCACCAGGTATGCTCTCGCCGGAGCCTGTCATAGCTCTTTGGGACAGCCTGTACAACACCATCGCTTCCTCGCTCTATGCCGAGGCGGCCCGCTGGGGTGACTATCGGCGTGACGTGCATCCATATCAGACGCAAGGTGACCTCTATACCCCTGACGATTATTATCTGGCTGAGCGTCAGCGCTTGCTCAACGACTATTTCCCCTACCGCAGCGAGCGTGTGCTCAACGATATGGAGCAGATGGGGTGGTACTCCACCAACATCACTCCTCAACTCTCAGATGCCCAGTCTGACAATTCTGTCTACGACCTTCAGGGTCGCCGTGTCCAGCGTCCTGCCCGCCGTGGAATCTACATCAGAAACAAGAAACTTATCATTCACTAACACAACTACACAACAATGAAAACAAAACTCATGCTAGGATGCCTGTTGATGGTGGGATGCCTGACTGCTGTGGCACAGCCCCGCTACAACATGGACAAGATGAATCGAGAAAAACTGAACCGTGGCGTCGTTGCCATTCGTAGCGGACAGAAAGTCGTCGTCAGCTGGCGGACGCTCACCTCTGATGCTGTCGGAGAGTCCTTCGACGTCTATCGTGATGGGAAGAAGCTCAATACATCCCCCCTCAAGAAGGGAGGCACCTTCTTCGTCGACGAGCAACCCTCCGATCAGGATGCCGTCTATGAAGTGCGAGGCGGCGGAAAGAACGGCAGCTACACCCTCAAGAAAGATGCCCCCATCGGCTTCATCCCCATTCCTATCCAGAAGCCCGACGACGGTACAACCCCTGACGGCCGCCGCTTCACCTACTCGGCCAATGATGCCAGTGTGGGCGATGTCGATGGCGACGGACAATACGAGATTATCCTGAAGTGGGACCCCTCCAATGCCCATGACAATGCCCACGACGGCTTCACGGGCAACGTACTTTTCGACTGCTATCGTCTCGATGGCACCCGTCTCTGGCGCATCGACATGGGGCGCAACATACGTGCCGGAGCACACTACACGCAGTTCATGGTCTTCGACTTTGATGGCGACGGCAAGGCTGAGATGATGGTGAAGACGGCCGATGGCACCGTCGACGGGCGTGGCAAGGTCATTGGCGACCCCAATGCCGACTATCGCGTTGGAGTAAAGGAGGCCCAGGAGCGCCTAGCCAATCCGCAGCCTCAGCAGCAGGCACAGCCAGGACAGCGCCAGCAGCGTGGAGGAGGCATCCCTAAGGAAGGCCGCATCCTTGAGGGACCAGAGTTCATTAGCGTTTTCAATGGGCTGACGGGCGAGGTCATGGACACCAAGCCCTATGTGCCCGATCGTGGCAACCTGCCCGACTGGGGTGACGACCGTGGCAACCGTTCAGAGCGCTACCTAGCCGGCGTGGCCTATCTCGACGGCATACACGCCAGTGGCATCTTCTGCAGAGGATACTACACCCGCACCGTCATCGCCGCCTGGGACTGGGACGGACGGACACTGAAGAACCGCTGGACCTTCGACAGCCGTGAGCCTCAGTGGGCAAGCTATGCCGGGCAGGGCAACCACAACCTGCGCGTGGCTGACGTCGACGGCGACGGATGCGACGAGATTACCTACGGAGCCATGTGCGTCGACAACGACGGGCGCGGACTCTACAACACCCGCTTCGGACATGGCGACGCCATGCACCTCACAGCCTTCGACCCCACCACCACCGAGTTGCAGGTATGGGATTGCCACGAGAACCGCCGCGACGGCTCTGAGCTGCGCAATGCCCGCACGGGAGAGGTCATCTTCCAGATACCCAGCAAGAGCGACGTAGGGCGCTGCATGGCTGCAGACATCGACCCCACCAACCCGGGCGTAGAGATGTGGAGCAGCGACAGCCATGGCGTGCGCAACATCAAGGGCGAGGTGGTCATAGGCACGAAGGACAGCGACGACCCGCAGCACAACACGCAGGTCACGATGAACGGACGCTGGCTGTCAGTCAACTTCGGCATCTGGTGGGACGGCGACCTCCTGCGCGAGCTTCTCGACCACGAGACCGTCACGAAGTACGACTGGAAGAACCGTGCCGTCGTCGACCTGCAGAAGTTCGAGGGACAGTTCAACAACGGCTCGAAGTCCAACCCGTGCCTCTCAGCCGACCTGTTGGGCGACTGGCGCGAGGAGGTGCTCATCCGCAACCGCGAGAGCTCCGAGCTGCGCCTCTATGTCACGACCATCCCTACCGACTATCGCATCAACTGTCTCATGGAGGACATCCCCTATCGCCTCAGCGTAGCTGCCGAGAACACTGCCTACAACCAGCCGCCTGAGACAGGATTCTACCTAGGCCCCGACAAGACCGTCAATCCGTTCCTGAAGTAAAAAGTCCCCATCAACCCCATTAACCCCATTAACCCCATCCCCCCCCAATGAGAAAAACCATCATTGCAACCCTGTTGCTGGCAATGCCCACGCTGGCCATGGCTCAGCAGCCTGTCAACGACAACAATACCGCACTCCACCTCATGCGACCAGGCTATCGCATCGCCTACGGCATCCCCAAGAGCGAAGAGGTGAAGCAGACCATCGACCGCATCCTGCGCTACATCGACCAGGAGACGCCTGCAGCCCTCGTCGACCGCTCGTCAGGGCAGGAGGTCACCGACTATACGAAGATCAACGAGCGCACGCAGCTGCGGCAGGGAGGCTTCCGACTGACGAGCTACGAGTGGGGCGTCACCTTCTCAGCCGTCCTCGCTGCCTACCAGGCGACGGGCGATGCTGCCTACCGCGACTATGTCTTCAAGCGCCACCGCCTGCTGGCCGACATCGTGCCCTACTACAAGAAGCTCTTCCAGCAGGGTAAGAACTTCGACGGCAACATACGGCGCGTCATCGACCCACATGCCCTCGACGACGCCGGCGCCGTCTGCGCATCGATGATCAAGTCGCTGCTCATGGATTCCTCGATGCCCCTGCGCCCCGTCATCGACAACTACACCGACTTCATCATGAACAAGGAGTACCGCCTTGCCGACGGCACCCTCGCACGCCTGCGCCCGCAGAAGAACACGGTGTGGCTCGACGATATGTTCATGGGCATCCCGCCACTGGCCTACTATGGCAAGCTGACGGGCGACGCGAAGTACTACGACGAGGCAGCACGCCAGGTGCTGCAGTTTGCCAGCAGGATGTTCGTGCCTGAGAAGAAGCTCTTCCGCCACGGATGGGTAGAGGCCATGCAGCCACATCCCGCCTTCTTCTGGGGGCGCGCCAACGGATGGGCCATCCTCACCCTCTGCGAGGTGCTCGACGTGCTGCCACAGAACCATCCGCAGCGACCTGCCATCCTCGACCTACTGAAACAGCATGCCGAGGGACTCGCAGCGCTGCAGCATCACGACGGCTTCTGGCATCAGCTGCTCGACCGCAACGACACCTATCTTGAGACCTCTGCCACAGCCATCTATACCTACTGCCTGGCACACGCCGTCTGTCAGGGCTGGCTCGATGCCAAGGCCTACGGCCCAGTATGCCTGCTCGGATGGCATGCCGTGCAGTCGGCAGTCAACGACAAGGGACAGGTGGAGGGCGTCTGCGTCGGCACAGGCATGGGCTTCGAACCCGCCTTCTATGCCTATCGTCCTGTCAACGTCATGGCCGCCCACGGCTATGGGCCTGCTATCTGGGCCGGGGCAGAGATTATCCGGCTGCTGAAGCAGACACACCCGAAGATGAACGACAGCGCCGTACAGTTCTACGACCAGCCGATCAATACCAACCGCGCCATCTTCAGTGTCGACGGAAAGACCGACTTCTAGAATCATTACTATGAGAAATCAAAACTTTAGAATTCTGCTGACGCTGCTGACAGCCTTGCTGTCAGCAGCTGTCAGCTTGGCCGCCTCGTACGAGCC
Source organism: uncultured Prevotellaceae bacterium (assembly GCA_946539475.1). The sequence continues at coordinate 25,393 of CAMNHM010000020.1, forward strand.
CGTCAACCCTAATGCCACACCCGAGGCACGGGCACTGCTGGCACGCCTCTACCAGACCGTCGACCAGGGGAAAATCATCTCCGGGCTGCATCACAACCAGCTGCAGCTGCCTGCCTACATGAGCGACTTCGACCGCATCGAAGAGGCATCAGGGAAGGTGCCCATGATATGGGGCGGCGACCTCGCATGGGATGCCCGCCAGGTCGTGGAGATTGCCACACGAGAGTATCGGCGAGGACATATCGTCACCATCATGTGGCACGTCAACCGACCCTTCGACCGCACACCGCGAGTCGACTTCAAGCGACAGACGCAGGGACCCTTCACCGACGAGCAATGGCAGGAGCTGACCAGCGACGACGATACGCCCATGAAACGCATGTGGCAGCAGCAGGTCGACTCCATAGCACAGTTCCTCAAAATCCTACAGCAGCGCAACATTCCCGTACTCTGGCGACCCTACCACGAGATGAACGGCGAGTGGTTCTGGTGGGGCGACCGCCGTGGAGAGCGGGGCTTCACCGTGCTCTGGAAAATGCTCTACGACCGCATGGTCAACTACCATCACCTCGACAACCTCCTCTGGGTGTGGAATGCTAATGCGCCGCGAGAGGCGCCTGGCGACGCTGCCATGCAATACCACCTCTACTACCCTGGCAACGACTATGTCGACGTCCTCGCCACCGATGTCTACCACCGCGACTGGCGGCAGTCGCACCACGACGACCTCGTACGCCTTGGTGCCGGCAAGCTCGTCGCCCTCGGAGAGCTGGGCAGCCTTCCCACGCCTGAGCAGCTGGCAAAGATGAATCGCTTCGCCTGGTTCATGATCTGGACGGGCTTCACAGAGGATCGCTACAACACCCTCGACCAGCTACGGGCTATCTTCACCCTGCCAAACGTCGTCAACTACTAAGTCCCCGAACTCAGTCGTCGATGTCTCTCTTGGAAACAAATGGGCACAAATGATGGAGAATTGACTGAGCAGCTACCCCTCGAGGACACCTCCGTGCCCTGTGGATGCCCGGCTGGCTTGGTATCGGGGTTTCGTCCGTCGCGGATCGACTAGTATCTCCGCTTCGCACGGGCGTGGCGCGCGTTCCACGCTGACCCGATGACCGTACGCCCGCCGGCGTCCGTAGCATTCGTTTGCTGGTGCAAAGGTACGAAAATTTTTTGACATGTGCAAATGTTTTGTTGAATTTTTTTTCAGCTATTTGTTCGACTGGTGTCGAGCGATGATATCCACATGGGGGGAGACACAGTATATTGTATGTCTTAGCAAAAGAGTCAACCAGCCCAGTGAAGGTCGTTAACTTCTTCCAGTAGGGCGAGTCAACTTTTTCCGTATGGATAGGCAAATCATAATACCATTCAAGTTTCGCATTAGCTAAACTTTTTGGAGTTAAAGGAGTTAAAGGAGTTAAAGGAGTTGAAAGACATTACCTGCTC
>CAMNHM010000021.1 GCA_946539475.1 uncultured Prevotellaceae bacterium
GAGCCATTCCTGGTTGTCGAGGTACCAGCGCACGGTCTTCTCAATGCCTTCCTCGAACTGCAGGCTCGGCTCCCATCCGAGTTCCCGCTGCAGCTTTGAAGAGTCGATGGCATAGCGCAGGTCGTGTCCGGCGCGATCGGTGACGAAGGTTATGAGGTCCATGTCCTCACCTTCCTTGCGGCCGAGCAGACGGTCTACGGTGTTGATGAGCACCTTGATGATGTCGATGTTCTTCCACTCGTTGAAGCCACCGATATTGTAAGTCTCGGCAATCATGCCTTCATGGAAGATCAGGTCGATAGCCCGGGCATGGTCTTCGACATAGAGCCAGTCACGGACGTTCTCTCCCTTCCCATAGACGGGCAACGGCTTACGATGGCGTATATTGTTGATGAACAACGGGATGAGTTTCTCCGGGAACTGATAGGGCCCGTAGTTGTTCGAGCAGTTGGTTACGATGACGGGCAAGCCATACGTATCGTGATAGGCACGCACGAAGTGGTCGCTCGAAGCTTTGGCAGCGCTGTATGGAGAGTGCGGATTGTATTTCGTTGTCTCCAGGAAGAACTTGTCGCCATAAGCCAAGTGATGCTCGGCACTGCTGGCAGTGGTCGTAAATGGCGGCTCAATACCTTCGGGATGTGTCAGCTCAAGTGCTCCATACACCTCGTCGGTAGAAATGTGATAGAAGCGTTTTCCCTCATACCGCTCAGGCAAGCTCTCCCAATAGAGCTTGGCTGCCTGCAGCAGGCTCAGCGTACCCATCACGTTGGTCTTTGCAAAGGTGAAGGGATCCTTGATGGAGCGGTCGACATGGCTCTCTGCAGCCAGATGGATGATGCCGTCGACTTTCTTCTCCTGCATCAGCTTGTAGAAGGCGTCAAAGTCGCAAATATCCATCTTTACAAACTCATAGTTCGGACGGTCTTCGATGTCCTTCAGGTTTGCCAGGTTACCGGCATAGGTCAGCTTGTCGAGATTGATAATGTGATAGTCGGGATACTTGTTCACAAAGAGGCGCACGACATGACTTCCAATAAAGCCCGCGCCACCGGTAATAACGATTGTTTTCATATTCTTTATTGTTTTTTCTTTTTTCGATTATAGATGCCTAGGGCGAACATGACGACAAAGGCTATGATAAACGTCTGCGATGCCTCCTGCCACGACTCCTCCAGTCCCAGCATATAACATAATAACGTAGCAACGACGGCAACTATTGTGTCGAGGAGCAACTCAGGTATCCATTTTTTCAGTTCATCCATTGTGTCGTGGGTCAGAGAGAGTTATCACTTCTAGATCTTTGAAGGTGGAACCGTCGATGACCAGGCGCATCAGCGTGCGTTCCTTGTGCCATCCTTGAAGGCCTGCAGCTCCGGGATTCAGGTGGAGCAGGTTGAGTGTCTTGTCGAACTTCACCTTCAGTATATGCGAATGTCCGGCTATGAACAACTGTGGAGGATTGGCAAAGAGCGTAGAACGGATACTGTGGTCGTAGTTGCCGGGATAGCCGCCGATATGCTTGATGAGCACATCGACATCCTCGCACTTAAAGCGGTTCAGCTCGCGATACATCAGCCGGAGGTCGCCCCCGTCGCAGTTGCCGCAGACAGCCCTGAAGGGCCTGAACGCTGCCAGCCGCTCAGCCACCTCTACGCTACCGATGTCCCCTGCATGCCATATCTCGTCACAAGGTTCGAAGTAATGCAGGTACTTCGGATCCCAGTACCCATGAGTATCGCTGATGATGCCAATCCTTTTCATACGCTACTTCTGAAATCGTCTTCTGATGAACTCGGCAATGAATTTCTCCGTTGCCTCCAGCCCCAGGAGCGACGAGTCGATGCAGAGGTCGTAGCCAGTGGCCATTCCCCATTTCTTCCCCGTGTAATACTGATAGTAGTCGGCGCGCCGGCGCTCGCCATGCTCTATGAGCTTGCGGGCATCGTCGGCTGATATGCCCGACTTGGCAGAAACATTGTGGATACGGAAATCCATGGGCGCCGTTATAAAGATGCTGACCGTGTTAGGAAAGTCACGAAGCACATAGTCGGCACAGCGGCCGACAAAGACGCACGACCCCTTCTCGGCTTCTTTCCGTATGGCATCGCTCTGAAACTTGAAGAGGCTCTCCTGCGAGAAGTTGTTCTGATAGAAATTGTTCTCGCCTACGTGAGGAGCATGCATATTGAACAGCGAGCGCAGGAAGCCCCGATGCTCGTCGTTCTGCTCGAAGAACTCCTCCGAGAAGCCGCTCTCCTTTGCTGCCAGGTTGAGAATCTCCTTGTCGTAGTACTGCGCGTTGAAGTCGTTGGCGAGCATGCGTCCGATGTCGTGACCGCCACTTCCCAACTGTCGTCCTACGTTAATGATAATCTTATCAGCAAACCCTTTGTCCATATACCTTAATTATTATGTATGTTGACGGAACTCTCGCATATATCGCCACATCACCCAGGCAGCCACCAGCGCGGCGATTCCATCGCTCGTAGGCAGTGAAGCCCATAGTCCATCGAGCCCCCAAATGAGCGGGAACACCCCTATAAGCGGCAACAGGAAGAGCAACTGTCGCGACAACGACAGGAAAATGGCAATCTTCACCCGCCCTATGCACTGGAAGAAGTTGGTCACCACGGCCTGAAAGCCGATGATGGGGAACAGCAGCATGTTGATGCGGATGCCATAGGCCGACATCTCTATTTGTGTAGGATCGTGGGTCAGTACACGAGCCATCGCGGTGGGGAAGAGCATCGCCATCAGCCATCCAAACACCATGACTGCCGTTGCCGAGAAGATGGCCAGGTTCAGGCATCGCATCATGCGGTCGAACTTCTTTGCTCCATAGTTATAGCCCGCTATGGGCTGCATGCCTTGGTTGATACCGATGACAAACATAAAGAAGAGCATGCCCCACGTGTTGGCAATGCCGTAGGCACCCACAGCCATATCGCCACCGTATGCCAGGAACTGTCGGTTCATAAAGATCACGATAACACACGAGGTGACATTCATCAGGAATGGCGAGATGCCTATCGAGATAATGTTCTTCACCAGATCGGCTTTCAGCCGGTAGATGCCGCGCTTCAGGTGGAGCAGCTCCTTCTTGTTCGAGAATATCCACATCTGCCAGCACATGGCCAGTGTCTGCGAAGTGATGGTTGCCAGCGCTGCTCCCCGTATGCCCCATCTGAACCACCATACGAAGGCTATGACCAACACGATGTTGCATGCCACGGTGAAGAGCGTGGCATACATCGCATGCTTTGGCTTTCCGCTGGCCCTGAGCACAGCGTTCATACCAAAATACATGTGAGTAATCATATTACCAGCAAGGATGACCTCCATAAACTCACGAGCATAGGGCAGCGTCACGTCGGATGCTCCGAAGAAATAGAGGATGGGATCGAGGAACACCATGCAGACGGCCATGAAGAGGAAACCGATGATGAGATTCAGCGTCACCGTGTTTCCCAGCAGGTGCTCAGCCGTGTTATAGTCGCGCTGCCCCAGCTTCACGCTGATCGATGTCGATGCGCCCACACCCACAGCAGCGCCGAAGGCCCCGCTAAGGTTCATAAAGGGGAAGGTGACCGTCAGGCCGTTGATGGCGTCGGCGCCCACGACCTGGCCTATCGACGCTCGGTCGATGATGTTATAGAGCGACGAGGCGGTCATGGCCACTATAGCTGGCAGGGCATACTGCCAAAGCAGTGCGCCCACGGGTTTTTGTCCCAGTTCAAGTGCCTTTTGCTTATTGTCCATAATAAAGTGAGTGCAAAGGTACGAAGAAAGAAGCGAAAAACCAAAATAAATTTGGAATTTCGCTCAGTTATTCGTACCTTTGCACACCAAAATCAATCGCCACCCATGATGAAGAACCTTTTACTGCTGACCGCCTTCCTGCTGTTGGCTGCGACAGACGGCCTGGCTGCCAAGACGAAAGTCGCTGGCAAGAAGACCTACGTATACCGTTATCACCTCACCGACAAGCAGGCCACCACCTACTCGCTCGACAAGCCCACGCGCTTTCTCTCGCGCCAGAGCATAGAGCGCCGGGAGCGACAGGGATGCCGGCTAGACTCTACCGACCTGCCAGTGCCCAAGGCATACGTCCGCCAGTTTGCCGTGAAGGGAGCTGAAGTGCTGGGCACCAGCCGCTGGCAGAACACCGTCGTAGTGCGCTCGGCCGACACGCTGCTGTTGCAACGACTGGCCCAGCTGCCCATCGTCAGCAATGCGCGCTGCGTTTACATCGCCCCCGACTCGATTGACGAAAAGGACGACATCCGCTGGAACGTTCATACGACGTTCAATCGCTGGGACTCCGTGAAGAACGACCCATACGGCATGGCTCGCGAGCAGATAGAGATGCTGGGCGGCATACGCCTGCACGAAGCCGGGTTCACCGGCAAGGGCGTCACGGTAGCCATCCTCGACGGTGGCTTCCAAAACTACGACCGCATTCCGGCCCTTCAGCATGCCAAGCTACTGGGAGTGAAAGACTTTGTCGACCCCGCTAACACCGACCCCGCCCGTATGGCCGATACTCCCTACCCCACCCGAGGCACCTCGTTCCAAACGATTGACCACGGCACGAAGGTCTTCTCCGCCATGGCGGCAAACGCCCCAGAGGTCATGATCGGCACTGCTCCCGATGCCTCCTACTGGCTTCTGCGCTCCGAGGTGAACGACGTTGAGCAGCCCATCGAGGAAGACTATTGGACGATGGCCGCCGAGTATGCCGACTCCGTGGGAGCCGATGTCATCAACTCGTCGCTGGGTTACTATACTTACGACGACGGCCTGCCCAGCTACCGGCTGCGCGACCTCGACGGACGGACGGCCTTCATCTCACGCACGGCATCGATGCTGGCCAGCAAAGGCATCATCCTCTGCAACTCTGCCGGCAACTCAGGCATGGGGCCTTGGAAGAAGATTGGGGTGCCTGCCGATGCCCACGACATCCTGACCGTCGGTGCCGTCGACGGAAAAGGACAGCTGGCAGCATTCAGCAGCATCGGCCCTTCGCAGGACGGGCGCATCAAACCCGACGTCGTGGCACGAGGCAGCAACACCACGCTCATCTCAGGACGCGGCACACTGGTTCACGACATGGGGACATCGTTCTCAACGCCTGTCACTTGTGGCATGGTGGCATGCCTCTGGCAAGCGCTCCGACAGCTGAGAGCCAAGGACATCATGGAGCTCATCCGTACCAGTGCCGACCGGCACGATGCTCCCGACAACATCTACGGACACGGGCTGCCCAATTTCTGGAAAGCCTATCAGCAAGGACTAAGCCCCACCCACCAGCCATGAACAGGCTCACCCTATATGAACTCAACTCACTGGTCCGACTGACCCTCGAGAACACGCTCTCCCAAGAATACTGGGTGGAGACGGAATTGTCGGAATGCCGCGAGAACAAGGGCCACTGCTATCTGGAGCTCATCCAGAAGGACAGCCGTTCGGCCACGCCCATAGCGCGTGCCTCGGCCAAGTGCTGGGTCTCGAAATGGAGCGTCATACGGCCCTACTTCGAGCGAACCACCGGCCAGCGCCTACAGGCAGGCATGAAGGTGCTGCTGAAGGTGTATGCACAGTTTCACGAGGCATACGGCTTCTCATGGATCGTCACCGACATCGACCCTACCTATACCCTCGGCGACATGGCCCGCAAGAGGCAGGAAATCATCCGGCAGCTAAAGGCAGAAGGGGTGTTCGACCTGCAGAAAGAGCTGTCGCTGCCGCTGTTCTGCCAGCACATCGCCGTGATCTCCTCTGCTACGGCCGCCGGCTATGGCGACTTCTGCAACCAGCTGGCCGACAACCCCTACGGCTTCCAGTTCGACACCCGCCTCTTCCCCGCCACCATGCAGGGTGAAGGCGTGGAGCAAAGCATCATCCATCAGCTGGAGAGGATATTCATGCTGCAAACCGAGAGCAGCGAACCTGCATGCCAATTCGACTGCGTCGTCATCATACGAGGGGGCGGCGCCACCAGCGACATGAGCGGCTTCGACACACTGGCATTGGCCGAGAACGTGGCCAACTTCCCCATACCCATCATCACCGGCATCGGCCACGACCGCGATGAGAGCGTGCTCGACATGGTGAGCCACCTGCGCGTAAAAACGCCTACGGCTGCAGCATCCTTCCTGGTATCGCACCTGAAGGAAGTGCTTGATGCCGTCAACGACGCCCAAGAGCGTATCGCAGGATACACCCAGCGGAAGCTGTCGGTGCTCAAAGCACAACTATCGGCCATGGCCGAGGTACTTCCAAGGGTATTCTCCACGATCCGCACCCGACAAGAGGCACGTCTCGACAGCCTCTACAGCCGACTCGTCAGCCATGCACAGCAGAGAACCCTCAACCTCAGCCTGTCAATTGACAGCCTGGCTACGCGTCTGCCCATCTTGCTTGAGCACCGCATGATGAAAGAGAAGCACCAGCTTCAGCTCTTGGAGGAGAAAGCCAAGAGCCTCGACCCTGACCGCCTGCTCCGTCGCGGCTACAGCATGACGATGAAAGACGGCAGGATAGTACGTGATGCCACGCTGCTGCAGGCTGGCGACGAGATAGAGACCCGACTAGAAAAAGGAACCATCAAATCAATCGTAAAATGAACCAGGAACAGAAATACGAAGTAGCCTTCGCACAACTGCAGGACATCGTGCGCAAGATGGAGAGCGACGAGTACAGCATCGACGAAATCGCCGTGCAACTGAAAGAAGCACAGCGACTCATCAAGTTCTGCAAGGACAAGCTGACCAAGACAGAAGCTGAGATCCAGCAGATTCAGTCGGAGCGCGAACTAGGCTGAAGGGGCCTACGTAGGCAGCTGAGGACTGCTAAGCATAAAACCCTCAAACAAATTCTCTAGAGAATTCAAGCGTCAGCCGTAAGCTCACGACCCTTAAGTGCCGTTCTTACGGTTAAATTCTCTAGAGAATTTGAAAGCCTCCCATATACCTTCCAAAATGAAGTAGGCTTCCGGAAACGCTTCAGCACGTAACCTGCAAGGTGTCCGAAGCATGGTTCCTGGCAAGCCCCCACCTGAAAACGGCATGTCAACCTTATGTCAACCTCTGACAACCTCAAACAGGTTGCAACCCCTTTGTACATCGGGGTTATGTCAACCTGACAACCTGTTTTTGAAAAATCTCTGGGAAATTGACTTTATCCGTAAGCTCCGCCTGTCCCCCCTCACCATGCCAGCAGCTCTCCCAAATGTGTTGAAAACTGTTATAAACGCAGCCATTTCCCTTGAAAGGTGCAAAAAAAAGGAACAGAAAAGCGAAATTTCAAGGGAAATAGTTGCTTAAACGCAGGATTTTGATTACTTTTGCAAACAGAATCAGAACTATAACACATAAAGTATATGAAGAACTTAGATTGGGCTAGCCTTTCATTCGGCTACATGAAAACCGACTACAACGTCCGTTGCTACTACCGCGACGGCAAGTGGGGCGAGGTCGAAGTATGCTCCGACGAATATCTGAAACTGCACATGGCAGCCACCTGCCTGCACTACGGGCAAGAGGCGTTCGAAGGTCTGAAGGCCTACCGCTGCCCTGACGGCAAGGTGCGCGTCTTCCGTATGAAGGACAACGCTGAGCGCCTGCAGTCCACATGCCGTGGCATTCTCATGCCTGAGCTGCCTACCGAGCTGTTCGAGGAAATGGTGTGCAAGGTGGTACGCCTGAACCAGGAGTGGATTCCCACCTATGAGAGTGGTGCCACGCTCTACATCCGCCCACTACTCATTGGCACTAGCGCACAGGTCGGCGTACACCCCTCCAAGGAGTACTGCTTCCTCATCTTCGTCACGCCCGTAGGCCCATATTTCAAAGGAGGCTTCGCCGCCAACCCCTACGTCATCATCCGCGACTACGACCGCTCAGCTCCTCTTGGCACAGGATGCTACAAGGTGGGCGGCAACTATGCTGCCAGCCTCTTTGCCAACAACCTGGCCCACGAGAAAGGCTACGCATGCGAGTTCTATCTCGACGCCAAGGAGAAGAAATACATGGACGAGTGTGGAGCTGCCAACTTCTTCGGTATCAAGGAGAACACCTATATCACGCCAAAGTCGACCTCGATCCTGCCCTCCATCACCAACAAGAGCCTGATGCAGGTGGCTGAGGACCTGGGCATGAAGGTGGAGCGCCGACAGATACCCGAGGAAGAGCTCGAGACCTTCGAGGAGGCCGGCGCATGCGGCACGGCTGCCGTCATCAGCCCCATCAGCTACATCGACGACCTCGACACCGGCAAGCGCTACTCCTTCGGCGACCAGCCAGGCCCCATGTCGAAGAAACTCTACGACACCCTGCGCGGCATCCAATACGGCATCATCGAGGACAAGCACGGCTGGACAACCGTCGTCATCGAGTAATGTTAAGTAAGTTGCGATGCCATCGCAACAAACCATTAGAAGCATGGGAAAAGGAAAACTGGCGAAGTTCGCCGACATGGAAACCTACAGGAACGTCTTTCAGTACCCTTACTCGGTAGTGAGCGACGTCCCTTTTGCCATGCGTGGACATTGGCGGGAGCAGTATTTCGGCAACCAGAACCCCATCATCCTGGAGCTGGGATGCGGCAAGGGAGAATATGCCGTTGAGCTGGCAAGACAGCACCCCGAATGCAACTACATCGGTGTCGACATCAAGGGAGCACGCATGTGGACAGGAGCCACACGCGCACTTCAGGAAGGTATTCCGAATGTCGCGTTCCTACGCACCAACATCGAAATCATCGACCGCTTCTTCGCGCCCGACGAGGTGCAGGAAATCTGGCTGACGTTCAGCGACCCACAGATGAAGAACCCACGCAAGCGCCTCTCATCGACCTACTTCCTGGAGCGCTACCGGCGCTTCCTTGAAGACAAGGGCATCATACATCTGAAGACCGACTCCAACTTCCTCTTCACCTACACCACATATATGGTGGAGCACAACCGTCTGCCCCTGCTTCAGCGCACACAGGACCTCTACTCCGAAGGGCCGGCGTTTGCCGTAGCAGCGTCAATCCAGACCTACTACGAGCAGATGTGGCTCGAGCGAGGCCTCAACATCAAGTACATGCAGTTTCAGCTGCCTCACGAGGGACTGCTCGAGGAGCCCGACGTCGAGATAGAGCTCGACGACTATCGCAGCTACCACCGCACGAAGCGCAGCTCGCTTGAAACCAGCAAATAACATCTGCAACAAAGATATGAAGAAACGACTATTCGCCCTTCTGGCCATATTCATGCCACTGCTGTCAGCCGCACAGGAATTGACCGTGACGGTCGACTCCGTGGGACAACTGGCTAGCCAGCTGCCCGACAGCATTCGCTACTCCATGTCTGAGCTGAAGATATCAGGGCCGCTGAACGGCAGCGACCTGAAAGTCATACAGCTCATCACCAACCGCCTGAAGGCACGAAAGGCCACCGACCAGATGCTCACCGTGCTCGACCTCTCGGAAGCCACCATCACCGAAAGCAAGGGCAGCTTCCGCACGAAAGCCAACGTGCTGCCTGCAGCCATGTTCCAAGGCTGCAAGTCGCTCAGGCGCGTCGTGCTGCCTGTCACCACCAGCGAGGTGAGCCGTAGTTGCTTCAGCGGCTGCGTCAACCTGGAGGAAGTGGAGATTCCTGAGGACACACGTCTTATCGCCGACTATGCCTTCAACGGATGCACCAGCCTGAAGGAGGTCAAGCTGCCTGCGAATCTGAGTGCCATCGAAAACCACGCCTTCGACGGCTGCACCGCCCTGACCGGCATCGACGTGCCCAACGGCGTGGAGCTTATCGACGTGGCTGCCTTTGCCAACTGCAAGTCCCTGGAGAAGATTCACCTTAGCGAGACTGGCATCAAGCGCATCAGCAACACCACCTTCGCCCGCTGCGAGCGTCTGGTCAGCATCGTCCTGCCACCATCGGTGACGCTCATCGGCAATGAGGCCTTCAAGGAATGCACCGCCCTGGAGTCCATCCAGATGCCCGATGCCATCTCCGAGATCGGCAACAGCGCCTTCGAGGGATGCCAGAGCCTGGAGTCCATCGAGATGTCTACGGCCTCCGTCATCGGCAGCGATGCCTTCAAGGGATGCATCAGCCTGAACTCGGTAGAGATCGAGCGGGTGAACAAGATTGGCAATGCCGCCTTCGAGAACTGCTCGGGGCTGAGCAGCGTCAGCCTCGACGGCAGCCTGCAAGGCATCGGCACAGAGGTGTTTTCGGGATGCACCAGCCTGTCGGCAGTATCCCTGCCCGCTACCGTCAAGACTATTGGCACGCGGGCCTTCTACGACTGTAAGTCGATGACAGAGATTATTCTGCCAGGAGGGCTGACTCGCATCTACGACCATGCTTTCGAGAACTGCGCCATGCTGAAAGAGATCACCATCCCCAACCACGTGAAGCAGTTGGGCAGCGACACCTTCGAGAGCTGCACATCGCTCGAAACCGCCAATATCGAGGGCTTCATCGAGAAGCTCGAGAGCGACGTCTTCCGCTACTGCCACTCGCTGAAGACGGTGAAGCTGCCCGTATCGGTGAAGAGCATCGGCGACAATGTCTTCGAGCAATGCTCATCGCTGGACAACGTCGCCCTGCCCATCTCCATCAACAGCATCGGCGACAATGCCTTCGACAAGTGTGCCTCGCTCACCTCGATTGTCATCCCCGCTGCCTGCAACACCATTGGCAGCGCCACCTTCCGCGAGTGCACAGCCCTGGCGCGCATCGAACTGCCTGCCGCCATGAAGAAGATTGGCGGCAATGCCTTCGCCAAGTGTGTGTCGCTGCGCGAACTGGTGCTCAACGCGCCCCTGCCTCCCAACATCACCCACAGCACGTTCAAGGGCGTTGTGCTGTCGGCCTGCCGGGTCATCGTGCCAAAGGGTGCCCGCACCACCTACCGCCTGGACAAGTCGTGGGGAAAGATGCCCACCATCGTGGAAAACAACCAGCAATAATTCATCAACTTAAGACATAAGACCATTATGAAAGACTTAAAAGGAACAAAGACCGAAAAGAACCTGCAGGAAGCTTTTGCAGGCGAATCAATGGCTCGCAACAAGTACACCTTCTTCGCCTCGAAGGCTAAGAAAGACGGCTACGTGCAGATTTCGAACATCTTCCTCGAGACGGCTGCCAACGAGAAGGAGCACGCCGAGCTGTGGTATAAGTATCTGAACGGAGGGAAGGTCTCCGACACCCCCACCAACCTCGAGGCTGCTGCCAGCGGCGAGAACTTCGAGTGGACCGACATGTATGCCCGCATGGCACAGGAGGCCCGCGAGGAAGGGTTCGACGAGATTGCCGAGAAGTTCGAGGGCGTTGCCCGCATCGAGAAGGAGCACGAGGAGCGCTATCGCCGTCTGCTCGACAACATCCGCAAGGAGTGTGTCTTCTCGAAGGACCAGGACGTCATCTGGCAGTGCTCCAACTGCGGACACATCGTCATCGGCAAGAAGGCTCCCGAGGAGTGCCCCGTCTGCAACCACGCCCAGGCTTACTTCCAGGTGAAAGCCGAGAACTACTAGTATTAAGAGGTGTCGCCGGCGACCCCAGACAATAGAAAGCGGCCCTAAAGCTCCGTCAAGAGTTTTAGGGCCGCTTACTTATGGTGACACTAGTTGTGGAACACGAGCCCCTCGCCAAACTCGTCGACGACGATGGGGCGCTCACGATTGACCTGGTTAGCCAACAGCTTACGCGACAGCTCGTTGAGCACATAGTGCTGGATAGCGCGCTTCACCGGCCGGGCTCCCATTTCGGGATCGTAGCCTTCCTCTGCCAGCCAGTCGACGGCATGATCGGTCACTTCCAGCCGGAAGCCCTGTGGCTCGAGCATCTGCTTCACCCTCTCCAGCTGCAGGCGCACCACCTGTGCCACCTCGCTTCTCGAGAGCTGCTGGAAAGTGATGATCTCGTCGATACGGTTCAGGAACTCGGGGCGCATCACCATGCGGAGCTGCTCTCGCGTGGCGTTCGAAGTCATGATGATGATGGTGTTCTTAAAGTCGGCCGTACGTCCCTTGTTGTCCGTCAGACGACCGTCGTCGAGCACCTGCAACAGGATGTTGAACACGTCGGGATGGGCTTTCTCAATCTCGTCGAAGAGCACCACACTGTAGGGCTTGCGCCTGACGGCCTCCGTCAGCTGTCCGCCCTCGTCGTAGCCTACGTAGCCCGGAGGCGCACCAATCAGTCGGCTGACGGTATGCTTCTCCTGATACTCCGACATGTCGATTCGCGTCATCATCTGTTCGTCGTTGAACAGGTATTCTGCCAGTGCCTTGGCGAGCTCGGTCTTACCCACGCCCGTCGTACCCATAAAGATAAACGAGGCGATAGGTCGCTTCGGGTCCTGCAGGCCAGCGCGCGAACGGCGCACGGCATCGCTGACGGCACGGATGGCCTCGTCCTGCCCGATGACGCGCTTGTGCAGCTCGTCTTCCAGGCGCAGCAGCTTCTCGCGCTCGCTCTGCATCATACGGCTGACGGGAATGCCCGTCCAGCGTGAGACGACCTCGGCGATGTCGTCGGCAGTGACCTCCTCGCGCACCAGCGAGCTGCCACCCTGAGCCGAGGCAAGCTGTGCCTGCACAGCCTTGATGTCGTCCTCGAGGGCTCTCAGCTTCGAGTATCTGATCTCGGCCACCTTGGCATAGTCGCCTTCGCGCTCTGCCCGCTCAGCCTCGTACTTCAGCTGCTCTATCTCCTGCTTGTCCTGCTGAATCTTGTTCACCAACTGGCGTTCACCTTCCCATTTGGCCCGGAACTGAGTCTCCTGCTCGCGCAGCTCAGCGATCTCTTTGTCAAGGCTTTTGAGCTTTGTGTCGGCAGCCGATCCGCTGTCGACGCCTGGCGTAGAGTCTTCGCGGCGGATGCTCTCACGCTCGATTTCGAGCTGCGTCAGCCGACGGGTGATCTCGTCGAGCTCCTCAGGCACGGAGTCGCGCTCCATACGCAGCTTGGCGGCTGCCTCGTCCATCAGGTCGATGGCCTTGTCGGGCAGGAAGCGCTGGGTGATGTATCGCTCCGACAGCTTCACGGCTGCGATGCAGGCATCGTCCTGGATGCGCACCTTGTGGTGGTTCTCGTAGCGCTCCTTCAGTCCGCGAAGGATGGAGATTGCCGACAGCTCGTCGGGTTCGTCGACCATCACCGTCTGGAAGCGGCGCTCCAGGGCCTTGTCCTTCTCGAAGTACTTCTGATACTCGTTCAGCGTCGTGGCACCGATGGCCCTCAGCTCACCGCGCGCCAGCGCCGGCTTCAGGATGTTGGCGGCATCCATAGCACCTTCGCCCCCACCCGCTCCAACGAGCGTGTGGATCTCGTCGATGAAGAGGATGATGCGCCCCTCGCTGCGCGTCACCTCGCCGATGACGCTCTTCAGACGCTCCTCGAACTCACCCTTGTACTTCGCACCAGCCACGAGGGCACCCATATCGAGCGAGTACACCTGCTTGTCCTTCAGGTTCTCAGGCACGTCGCCTCGTACGATACGCCCTGCCAGTCCTTCTACGATGGCAGTCTTACCCGTGCCAGGCTCGCCGATCAGGATGGGGTTGTTCTTCGTACGTCGCGAAAGGATCTGCAGCAGTCGGCGTATCTCGTCGTCGCGCCCGATCACGGGATCCAGCTTGCCGGCACGTGCCAGGCTGACGAGGTTCTTGGCATATTTCTCCAACGACTGGTAGTTGTCCTCAGCCGATTGCGACTGCACTTTCTGTCCCTGACGGAGCTCCAGTATGGCCTGCCGCATGTCTTTCTCTGTAGCACCGCCGTCCTTCAGGATGCGGCTCACGGTCGACGGCACATCCAGCAGCGCCATCAGCAGCGGCTCTACCGATACGAACTCGTCGCCCAGCTGCTGCGACAGCTCCTGTGCACGAAGCAGCACCTTGTTGGCATCATTAGATAGATAAGGTTCGCCTCCCTGCACACGCGCGAGGTGCTGTATCTCCTGCTGGCAGAGCATGTCGATCTGGCCGGCGTTCATGCCCAGCTTCTGGAATACAAAGCCCACCACGTCGCGCCCCTTGTCGAGCAGCGCCTTCATCAGGTGGACAGCCTCTATGCTCTGCTGTCCGTTTTGTCGCGCCAGGTTCACGGCCTGTTGCACCGTCTCCTGCGCCTTGATTGTAAACTTGTCGAGTGTCATACGTCGTTCTCCTTTCTATTTGATTGTTATCTACCCATCTCCCCGCAAACCCCATGCCGACCACCCAGGGCACGACAAAACGTCAGCCAGGCATGACATCTTGACATTCCATCAGCCCCGATGAGCGATTATGACGCCGAGACTTTGAGATGCAAAGTAGGCTTCTCGCGCTACCAAAACAACTTGTTTTGGTCTTCAAAGAAGCCTACTTTGATAACCAAAGTGGCCGACTTTGCTTACCAAAACAACTTGTTTTGGTGTCGCGGGTAGCCTTCTTTGCTGACCAAGGACCCAATGGAGCATCATGCAAGTGCCTGTCAGCCGTGTACATAGCGGCATATTGAGGCAGCTTCCCCTCGCTGCCTAACGACCAGATACCACTTAGGGTGTTCTTTGACGAGTACACGCATCAACGAAGGGCCATTAGCCATTCCCTGTTGGAAAAGTATCCACTTGGCTCGGAAGAGGCGGAGTGAGAGACCCTTGTAGCGGGAGAAGAGTCAAGGGAGGATGATTTCCGCCTTTAGAGGCAGTGAGGACGACGAGCCGCCTACGCTCACTACGACGCGGCCGGGCTCCAGGGCCCAGTGCTGCGAAGGCTCATCCCAGTGACAGAGGTCGGAGCGGCGCAGGGTGACGGTTACACGCTGGCGGTCGCCACCCTTCAGCAGCACACGCTTGAAGCCCTTCAGCTCCTTCACGGGGCGCTCCAGCTTGGAGTCGGGACGGGCGACGTAGACCTGCGCAACCTCCTCGGCTGCCATATCGGAGCTGTTGGTCAGCGTGAACGTTACGTCGATGTCCTCGCCAGCGGGTTTCAGCTCGAGGTCGGCGTACTGGAACTGAGCATAGGAGAGCCCGTAGCCGAAGGGATAGGCCACGCCGACATTCTTACGGTCGTACCATCGGTAGCCTACCAAGCCCTCCTCGGCATATTCTGCCACGAGCTGCTGGCGCCGATCGTTGCTTCGATTGTTCTGCAAGCCCACGAAGATGTCGCCCTGGCTGTTGTTCTCCATCCGCTGCGGGTAGGTGCCGAGGGCATAGGCCGGCACGTCGTCGAGCTTTCTGGGCCAGCTCATGGGCAGCTTTCCTGAAGGCGAAATCTTGCCCGTGAGTATCTCAGCCAGCGCCTGTCCGCCCATCGACCCGTTGAACCAAGAGACGAGCAGCGCCCCCGACAGTCCGTCTACCGTGGACACATCGACCGGGCCGCCTGCCACGATGACGGTCACCATGCGCTTGCCCGTCTTGGCGAGTGCCTCAGCCAGCTGGTCCTGTCCTGACGGCAGGGTGATCGTCTTGCGGTCGGAGCCCTCCGTCTCTACCTCGCGATTATTGCCCGCAAAGAACAGTATCAGGTCGGCTTGCTTAGCAAGGGCCACTGCCTCGTCGAGCAGCTTCGGGTCGGCATCGCCGACAGGACTCTGCCGCTGTCCGCGACTGCCGCGTCCATAGCTCTTATAGCCTTGTGCATAGCTGATTTTCACCTTGTTGCCGAGAGCGGCACGGAGGCCTTCGAGGGGAGTAATCTCACGACGCGTCTTCACGCCTGCCCCCACTCCGCCGAGGGCCATCGTCGTCACAGCATTCTCGCCGATGACAGCAATGCGGTGCACCTTCTTCGGGTTGATAGGCAGGAGCTGGTCGTTCTTCAGCAGCACGACAGAGCGCCGGGCCACCTCCAAGGCCACCTGCATCTCCTCGTCGTTACCCACAGGCCGGCTGTTAGCCTCGCTGCGAGGAATGGGTTTCACGGTCATCCGTACGCGAAGGATCTCCTTCACTCGCTCATCGATCACTTCCTCGCTGACGATACCCGCCCGCACAGAGTCGAGCAGCGGCTTGCCCATGAAGCGCTCGCCAGGCATCTCGACGTTCATTCCCGACGTGACGGCGTCGACCGTTGAGTGGACGCCGCCCCAGTCGCTGATCACCATTCCCGGGAAGCCCCACTGACGGCGCAGCACGGTGGTCAGCAGATGCTCGTTCTCAGAGCACCAGCGACCATTCACCTTATTATAGGCAGCCATCAGCCCCCAGGCATCAGCCTCACGGACGGCCATCTCGAAGGGACGCAGATAGATTTCATGCATGGCACGGTCGGAGATATGCACGTCGACATAGCCACGATGATCCTCCTGATTGTTCAGCGCGTAGTGTTTCAGGCATACCGCCGTCCCATCGTCCTGCGAGCCACGGGTATAGGCGACGGCGAGTGCTCCGCTGAGCAGCGGGTCCTCGCTGAGGTATTCGTAGGTGCGTCCTCCCGTTGGGATGCGCTGGATGTTGATGGCAGGTCCCAGAATCATATCCTTGCCACGCAGCCTTGCCTCTCGGCTCATCGCCCGCCCGTAAGCGTATGCCCATTCGGTGCTCCATGTGGCGGCTAGTGCCGATCCTGTTGGGAAGAAGGTGGCCGAATCGGTCTTGAGATGGATGGAGTTCCAGGAGTGAGGCTCCATCTCTTCGCGTATGCCGAAGGGTCCGTCGGCATACTCCATATCGGCAATTCCCAGGCGCTCGATGCCTGCCGAGGAGAACATATTCTTTCCGTGGAGCATCGCCACCTTCTCTTCCAGCGTCATACTCCCGACAATGGCCGACACCTCAGCCTCGTGGTCGAGCAGCCGCGTTGGATAAGCCCCTACCGGTGTTGGCGGTATGTAGCAGTCGCGCAAGCCGCCCCAGTCGACAACGATCTTCTGGATCATCATGCCTGGGTCGCCAAGGATGAACTTGAGGGTATGCGAGGGCCGCTCACGATTGATGGCAAAGCGGAACACCTGTACGTCGCCGTTCATCATCACCTGCTCCTTCCACTCCTGCGACCATTCCGTAAACTCGTTGCGGTAGAGCTGTGGCTGCTGGTGGTCGATGGCCACGCCGATGTCGGTGTGACGACCTTGATAGAGGGGGAAGAAAGGTATGGTATAGACGTGCACCGCCACGCTGTCGGCATCGATCGCTGGCAGCTGGTAGGTGATGGCAGGACCGTCGGCATGCCTGGCGTTCTCTGGCTTTTCGAGAGGCTCGCCCAGTTGCACCACCCGCCAGTCGTAGCCCAGTCCGTTGACGAGGCTGAACCGATGCCCTCCGGCATTCTCCACCTGATAGTCAGCCAGGTTGACCACTAAGCATCCTTCCAGCCTTTCCTTCTCCTGACGGCAGGCGAGGTCGGCGGCGCGCTCTCCCCTGCCCTCGGTATATACGACCTCCGGCTTCTCCTGATAGAGTGCGCAGAAGCCTGGCGGCACGTCCATC
Organism: uncultured Prevotellaceae bacterium; assembly: GCA_946539475.1. The sequence goes on from CAMNHM010000021.1 coordinate 17,433, forward strand.
AGCCCCTGCCACTTTCCGTCGAGCATCGTGTTATAGGTGTTGCAGAGAGCCAGGATGCTGTCGTAGGCAGCGTCACACTGTCGTGCAGCCCAGTTAGCCTCAGCATATTGTTGCTTCTTGACGAGCTCATGGTTCAGCTGCGCCATGAGGAACTTGCGGTTCATCTGACAGGCCCCCTTCACGGCAAAGCCTATCAGCTCGAAGAAAGAGGCGCGCTGCTCCTCGGGCAGGCTGCGACTGATCCTCCCGACCTTGTCGGAGAGTGCCTCATAGCTGGCGAGGCGTCGCTGCGCCTCGTTATAGTTCGCGAAGGAGAACTGCGTGTCTTTCAGCCCCGTATGCTCTGGGTCAGACCATTCCCACTCCCAACCCATATACTCCGGCTTGCGACTCCACGCCAGCCGATAGTACTCGTTGAGCAGCGACTGCAGGTCGTGCTGGTATCGCTGTCCGAAGATTTTGGCCATGAAGGCAGCCTGATGGCGGTTCACGCGCTGTAGGTCGAAGTCGCCGATGTTCCATGCCATGTCGAAGAAGGTCTGTATGCCGAGCTCCATGGGCTTGATGTCGCCCACGTTCAGCAGCCAGTAGCGGTCGGCACCTGTGTCGTAGGCTTTCTTCAGCTCCTCGTACATCAGCACGGGCGGGGTGGTCTGCAGCCAGAGGTAGTCGTGGGGCGTGCCCAGGTACGACAGGTGGTAGTAGACGCCGGCGCGGCCGCTGCGCCGCTGCTCTTCCGGGGTGCTGACACGCTTCATGTAGCCGTAGTTGTCGTCGACCCATACCAGCGTGATGTCGTCAGGCACGCGAAGTCCGTTCTCGTAGATGTCCATCGTCTCTTTGTAGGGCACGAAGATCTGGGGGATGTCCTCCGCCTGCTGCCGCTTATGGCGGACGAGCATCTCGCGCTGGTCCTTGACGACCTGCTCAATCAGTGGCACACGCTCCGCCATCGGCAGGCTGCCGCGGAGCCCCTCGTCGTGCAGTCCTCGCAAAGCTACTGTGTAGATATTCTCGAAGCGCGAGGCCTCCTTGAGCCTGTTTTCCCATTTCTTGCGGATGGTGGCGGCATTGGTCTTGTAGTTCCACTCGCCGTCGCGATCGTTATCCCACTCCGAGGGTGCGGCATTGTTGATGAGCAGCGGCTCGCAATGCGACGTGGTGATGATGATGCCAAAGGTGTCGGCCACCAGCTTGCTCTCCTTATGAGAATAGAACGCGCCCGTGCATGTGTGCATGGCAGGAGCCACCATGTTGCCCTTCAGGCGCAGGAGCAGCTCGCAAACACGTGCATACGTCCTTGGGCCGATGTCGCCCAGTTTACGTTCGTAGTTGGTGCTGGCCCAGGGCTTCAGGCCCCAGTCCTCGTCGTTGATGAAGAATCCACGATACTGCACCGATGGACGCTTCGACGTCACATCAGCCTCGACGAAGAGACGCTCGTGGTGCCCCACGGGCACGTCGGCCCACCACGCCCAGGGCGACACGCCCATCGCCTCGCTCAGCGAGAAGGCTCCGTAGGCCACGCCACGACGATCGCTGCCCACGACGACCAATGCGTTGTCGATGCCTGGCGCTGGCTGTTCCACCACCTTAATAATGTATTGCTCCCAACCGCCGTCGAGGGCCTGCAGGTCGAGCTTTCCCTGCTCTGCCATCCTTCGGATAAAGGCATTGCCGCTGGCAGTACCCATCACGACGATGTTCTGTCCGCGTGGTTTCTCCGTGACCGTCACCATTGGCAGGCGCCCCGTGACAGTCTTCACGTCGGCAGCCCAGAGGTCGGCTATCTTCCTGACAGTCAGCCCGTCGGCTTTCGAGACCACCACCGTGGCGGCACCATCATCGACCAATGCGAAGCTGCCATCAGCCTGGTCTTCGCTAATCCTTATCTGAGCGCTCACTGCCAGCGCAGAGCAGGCGAGGAGCAGTTGTAGCAATATCTTTTTCATGTCGTTTGGTATTTGCCTGCAAAGTTAAGAAAAAAAACGGAGAACGTTAAACTTTCTTGTATTTTTTGTTAAAGGTGGGCCATAAAAGAAAAAATAACTATCTTTGCAAGAATAAAGTAAAACCACACCGTATATGAAGAAGCTAATAATCACAACCATAATCATTTCGATGATACCCATATTCATGAAAGGACAGACCTACTCCGCGCTGTGGAAACAGGTGAAGGAGGCCGAGCAGAAAGACCTGCCACAGACAGCGCAGCAGGTGCTGGGCCAGATTGTGACCAAAGCCGAGCAGGAAGCCGACTACGGCCAACTGCTGAAGGCTGAGCTGCAGCAGGCCCACTCGCAATGCCTGGTGGCCCCCGACTCGCTGCGGCCTGCCGTGGAACAGCTGCAGCAGCGGGCAGAGCAGGCCGAGGGCAACATTCCCCTGCAGGCCATCTACCACTGTGTGCTGGGCTACATCTACCAGCAAAACAGCTGGCTCGACGCGGACCATTACCAGGAGATAGCCAGCGACTACTTCGAGAAAGCCCTCGCCCACCCCGCCGAACTGGCGCAGGTGAAAGCCACCGGCTACGAGCCCTTCGTCGTCAAAGGGCAAGACAGCCGCTACTTCGGCGACGACCTGCTGAGCGTCATCGGCTATGAGGCCCACCGCTTCGACGTGCTCCGCGACTACTACGTGAAGGCTGGCGACCGTATTGCCGCGATGCTGGCTACCGACATGCTGCTCAGTGAAGAGGAGCCCGACGAGATGGAGCCGCTGAACAAGAGCCGCCACATACAGCGCATCGACTCGCTCATCGAGGAGTATCAGGACCTGGTGGAGTGTGGCGAGGTCGCCATGACCCGCTACGACTACATGGACGAGTATACCGACGCCACCGACGAACAGAAATGGCAGTACATCAACATGGCACTGGAGCGATGGGGTGCCTGGCCGCGCATGAACTACCTGCGCAACAAGCAGCGCGAGCTGACATGCCCCACATTCTGGGCCGACGTCAAAAGCCTCACCATCCCCCAGAAGGAGCGGAAGATGCGCCTCTACAAGCTGCGCAACATCACGGAGCTGACCCTGCGCGTCTATAAGGTGCGGGCCAACGGCGACACCGAGCTAAACCCGCAGAACCAGGAGGGCTACAAGAAGCTGAAGCCCCTGCTGACGGCCATGCCCCAACTGACGCAGACCCGCAAGTTCATGGGCAAGCGTCCCTACGAGATATTCGAGGACAGCCTGACGCTGCCCGCATTGCCCGTGGGTGTCTATATGCTGGAGATAGAGAGCCTGCCAGCCACGCAGGTGGTGCGCCAACTATACTACGTGAGCGACGTCCGTGTGCTCTGTCAGGCACAGCCGTCGTCATCGGGCACGAAAGGCACCGATATGCGCATAGTCGTTGTCAACGCCACCACCGGACAGCCTATCAAGGGTGCCACGGTGAAGGTGACACAAGACAGGTACAGGAACAACGCGCAGACGACGATACTGACTAGCGGTGAGGGCGGCGAATGCACCTTCCCCGACCAGCGCAACAGACAATGCGAGCTATGGGCCTACACCGCCAGCGACAAGGCCTGCCCGCCCTGCAACCAATGGGGAGCGTTCATCTACGACAACGCCGAGCGCCACGACCGCAAGACCGGCATCTTCACCGACCGCGCCATCTACCGTCCGGGGCAGACCGTACACGTGGCCGTGATTCGCTATCGGCAGAAGGACATCAGCCTCGAGGCCTGTGCCGACGAGCAGATGACGCTCACCCTCAAAGATGCCAACTGGAAGACTGTCAGCGAGCAGGAGGTCAGGGCCGACCAGTTCGGAACGGCCACTGCCGACTTCGTCCTGCCCATGACGGGCCTGACGGGGTCGTTCTCCGTCGTAGTCAACAACGAGCAAAGCCAGTCCTTCAGCGTAGAGGAATACAAGCGGCCAGCCTTCGAGGTCGACATCCCCCGCGTGGCGCAGAACTATGAGGACGGCGACACCGTCGTGGCCCGCGGCACGGCCCGCAGCTATGCCGGCGTGCCCGTACAGGGTGCCACCGTGAGGTACAAGGTGGTGCGCCGGTGGGCTTTCTGGTGGATGAGCTACTCGCGCTACTGGGACATGGGCTACATCGGCAACGACTCTGACGACGAGGTGGTAGCCGAAGGCGAGACGACGACTGACGAGCATGGACAGTTCACGGCCGACATGCCCATGGTGCTGCCCAAGACACGCTACACCATGTTCTACAACTTCGTGCTCACAGCCGACGTCACCGACCAGGCCGGCGAGACCCATCAGGGCATGATGTCGCTGCCTTTGGGCAACCGTAAGACGGCTTTCACGGCCTCGCTGCCGGAGAAGGTGCTCAACGATAACGACACGAAGATAGCTTTCCACTTGCAGAACGCTGCCGGTATCGACCTCGATGCGCAGGTGCGCTACCGCTTCGACAACGGCCGATGGCTGGAGGTGGGCACCAACGCGCTGCTGACCGTGCCCCAGCTGAAGAGTGGCAAGCACACCCTCTATGCCACCTGTCAGCAGGACACGCTGGAGCAGGACTTCGTGGTATTCTCGCTCGACGACCGTCAGCCGGCTACCGACACCCGCAGCTGGTTCTACACCAGCAACGAGGGACGCTTCCCCATGGGCGGCGGCCCCGTCACCGTGCAGGCTGGCTCGTCGGACAAAAACGTGCACATGGTCTACAGCGTCATCAGCGGCGACAAGCTGCTCGAGAGTGGTGCTGTAGACCTGTCGAACGAACTGCTCAACCGCAAGTTCGTCTACCGCGAGGAGTACGGCAACGGCCTGCTGCTCACCTTCGCATGGATGAAGGACGGGGAGAGCTACGAATACAGCACCCACATACAGCGCCCCATGCCCGACCTGCACCTCAACATGAAGTGGCAGACCTTCCGCAACCGTCTGACGCCAGGCCAGCAGGAGGAGTGGACGCTGAGCATCACCAAGCCCGACGGCACACCTGCCGACGCACAGCTCCTGGCCACGCTCTACGACAAGAGCCTCGACCAGCTGACGCCCCACGAATGGAGCTTCGGCCCGTCAGTATGGCTACCCCTGCCACAAACCAACTGGAACAAGGGCATCTGGTTTAAGAACCAGTCGGCCGAGTTCTACGCCACGAAACAACAGCAATGGCTCAGCTGGCAGCAATTGCAGTACAACCATTTCGACCACGACATCTACCCCTCTTACCGCTATGGCAGGCCACGCATGCTCCTCAGAGGTCCCGTCATGAAACAGAATGCCATGATGATGGCAGACATGGCCGTGAGCGAATCAATGGACGAGGATGAAGCCCCACAGGAGATTGCCGTTGCTGCACAAAAAGCCAGTACAGCAGGAGCCGTGATGAAGAGCGACGCCCTTCGAAAGCGCGTAGCAGGCCTTGGCATCAACTCGGCCGACAGCGGCGAGGGCGAACAGGCTGCCCCCATGCAGATGCGCGAGAACCTGCAGGAGACCGCCTTCTTCATGCCCCGCCTCGTCAGCGACTCTACGGGACGCGTCACCTTGAAATTCACCCTGCCCGAAAGCCTCACCACCTGGCGATTCCTCGGCGTGGCTCATACCCGCGACATGATGTACGGCACGATGAGCGACGAGGCAGTGGCGCGCAAGGACGTGATGATACAGCCCAACATGCCGCGCTTCCTGCGTCAAGGCGACGAGGCCACCATCAGCGCCCGTATCATGAACATGAGCGACGGTGAGATCAACGGTACAGCCCTCCTGCAGCTGCTCGACCCCGCGACGGAGGCCGTCGTCATGGAACAGAAGCAGCAGGTGACCCTGAAGGACAGTGCCACCATCGGCGTCATCTTCCCTGTGGAGGTCGCCAGCCTCCCAACGACAGCGAGCCTGCTGATAGCTCGCGTCAGCATCAGCACCCCAACCCATAGCGACGGCGAGCAGCACTACCTGCCACTGCTGCCGAACGTGGAGCGAGTCACCGTCACCATGCCCTTCACCCAGAACGATCCCGGTACGAAGACGGTCGACCTCTCGAAGATGCTCCCCGCCCTCACCACTCACCACTCCACCCCCGCTCCGAAGCTCACCATCGAGTACACCAATAACCCCGCATGGCTGATGCTGCAGACACTGCCCACCGTGGGCCATCCCCACGACGACTGTGCCATCTGTCAGTCGGCATCGCTCTATGCCAACACCATCGGCCAGCATATCCTACAGCAGAACCCCACGGCGAAACACGTCTTCGAGCAATGGAAGCAGGAGTCACTCAACCCTCAGCCCTCCACCGCTCACCAATCGCCACTCAACACTCAACCCGAGCTAAAAGACCTGCTGCTCAGCGAGACGCCCTGGGTGATGGATGCCGACCGCGAAGAGGAGCAGAAGCAGCGCCTGGCAGACTTCTTTGAGACAAACACCATCGACAGCCGTCGCTCGACGGCCATCGCCAACCTCAGCAAGCTGCAGAACGGTGACGGCTCCTGGAGCTGGTGGCCCCAGATGAAAGGCTCCACACTCATGACGACCTTCGTCAGCGAGATGCTCGTGCGCCTGAACACCATGACCTCCAAGCAGCCGGACACGGAACAGATGCTCGACAAGGCCATCGACTTCCTTGGCAACGACATCGTGAAGCTCGTCGACGAGATGAAGAAGGCGGAGCGCAAGGGCGTGAAGCCAACCTTCCCATCGCGCCAGGCACTGGAGTGGCTCTACATCTGCGCCCTCGACGGCAGGACGCTGCCCAAGAACGTGACGGAGGCCAACAGCTACCTGAAGAACCTGCTGAAGGACGACATCAAGAACCAGTCCATCTACGAGAAGGCTCTCACAGCCATCATCCTCCAGGACAAGACCTACGTCCGCAGCCTCAAGGAGTGGACTGTCTATCGCGAGGACATGGGACGCTACTACGACACTCAGCGCGCCCTCTACTCGTGGCGCGACTACAAGATTCCCACGCAGGTGGTAGCCATCGAGGCCATCAAGCAGCTGACGCCACAGGACACCACGACCATCAGCGAGATGCAGCGCTGGCTCCTGCAGCAGAAGCACACACAGGCATGGGACACCCCCGTGAACAGCATCGACGCCATCTACGCCTTCCTCAACGGCAACAGCCAGGCACTGGCACCCCAGCCAACGACCGTGCTCGCCATCGACGGCAAGCCCATCGAGACCTCAGAAGCCACTGCCGGCATCGGCTATGTGAAGGCTGCCATACCTGTTGCCAACGCCAAGAAGCTGACTGCCGCGAAGACCTCGACAGGCACCAGCTGGGGAGCCGTCTATGCACAGTTCTTCCAACCCGCTGCCGACATCCGCGACCAGCACAGCGGCATCAGCGTGAAGCGTGAACTGCTGGGCAGCAAGGAACTCAGGGTCGGCGACAAGGTCACCGTGCGCATCACCATCGAGGCCGACCGCGACTACGACTTCGTGCAGGTGCAGGACAAGCGCGCTGCCTGCATGGAGCCCGTCCGCCAGCTCAGCGGCTACGACTGGAGAGGAGGCTATTACTGCACGCCGAAGGACTACGCCACCAACTACTTCTTCGACATGCTGCCCAAGGGACGCCACATCATCGAGACGGAATACTACGTCGACCGCGAAGGCACCTACGAGACGGGCTCCTGCAGCGTGCAGTGCGCCTACTCACCAGAGTTCCGCGCAACAACGAAGTCGCTCACCATCAACGTCCTGCCCAAAGAATCCACACGATAAAACCCATCACGACAGTATAACACAGCGACAATGAAGAAAACCATCCTCATAGCCTCACTCTGCCTGGCAGCGACAACGCTGTCAGCGCAGAAGCTGAGCATCGAAAAGACGACCATCGACGTAGGAAAGACGGGCTACATGGTGCCCGTCACCGCCACCTTCGAGATGCGCAACAGGAGTTTAAAACAGATGGTCATCAGCCGTCTGGCCACCGACTGCGGATGCACCACCATCGACGGTCCGAAGACCGTCGCACCAGGCGAGCGCTTCACCATCTCGATGACCTACGACGCACGTATGCTGGGACACTTCACCAAGCAGGCCGCCATCTACAGTAACGCCACGCCAGAGCCCGTCTACCTGAAGATGAAGGGCGTAGTACTGACGGACGTCGTCGACTATTCCAAGCGCTATCCTCACGACATGGGAGGACTGCTGGCAAGCCTTAACAACATCGAGTTCGACGATGTCAACAAGGGCGAGCACCCGGAGGTGGAAATCCAGCTGATGAACAACACCGAGAACGACATCACGCCCAACATGCTCCATCTGCCCTCCTACCTGCACGCCCTGGCCATGCCTGAGAAGCTAGAGCCCAACCGCTCAGGGAAAATCGTACTGACGCTGAACTCAGAGGAGGTGCAGCACTACGGCCTCACGCAGGTGTCGATCTATCTGGCAAAGAAGCTGGGCGAGCGCATCAGCGACGACACAGAGATTCCCGTCTCCATCGTTCTGCTGCCTGACATGACGGCCTTCGAGGGGCAAAACAAGGAACAGGCACCAGAACTGCAGCTCTCAGCCGAGACGCTCAACCTCGACCCGCGCCACAAGAACGGCACCATCATCCTCACCAACACGGGAAAGTCGGTTCTCAAGGTCACATCGCTGCAGATGTTCACAGGAGGCGTCCGCGTAAAACTGCCCAAGCGGGAGCTGCAGCCTGGCGAGTCGACCAAGCTGCGCGTCACCATCATCCCCGACCAGCTGCGCAAGGCGCGTTCGAAGCCTCGCGTGCTGATGATCACCAACGATCCCAACCATGCCAAAGTAGTCATCACCATAAACGTAGAATAATGGAACATCCGGAAAACAGCAACGAATATGCCGGCCTGCAAGTGAACAGCGGCGTCGAGCAACCCTCGATCATCAACCCCTACCTGAAGCGCAACCGCTTCCGCCGGCGCGAGCTGTCGACAGCAGAGATGGTCGAGGGCATCCGCAGGGGCGACATCACCATCCTCTCACAAGCCGTCACCCTCATCGAGAGCATCAACCCCGACCACCAGGCCAAGGCGCAGGAAGTGATAGAGAAATGCCTGCCCTATAGCGGCAACAGCGTCCGAATAGGCATCAGCGGAGTGCCGGGAGCCGGAAAGTCGACCTCCATCGACGAGTTCGGCATCCACCTGCTCAAGGAGAAAGGCGGACGGCTGGCCGTGCTGGCCATCGACCCCAGCAGCGAGCGCACCAAGGGCAGCATCCTCGGCGACAAGACACGCATGGAGAAGCTGGCCATACACCCCGACTCATTCATACGCCCCAGCCCGTCGGCAGGGTCGCTGGGCGGCGTGGCTCGAAAGACGCGCGAGACCATCATCCTCTGCGAGGCGGCCGGCTTCGACAAGATATTCGTCGAGACCGTCGGCGTGGGACAGAGCGAGACG
>CAMNHM010000022.1 GCA_946539475.1 uncultured Prevotellaceae bacterium
GCGACGGCAAGACCACCAACGCCTACGTGGCCACGCAGCAGAGCATCGTGGTGGGGGGCCTGAGCCGCGTGTTCCCCGCCGAGGCGGCGCCCAGCGATGCCGTGCGCTTGCGCATACAGGGCGGCTACGAGCTGACCTACAGCCGTCAGCCGAAGGTGGTGCTGAAGCAGGGAACGCTGGAGATTGAAGGCAAGTGGCTCGTCGACCGCGACTACAACTCCGGCAAGGTCACCTCAGCCAACGACCTGGCCGAGGCGCAGTTCGACATGCGTGAGGCTCAGCTGGGCCGCTACGACGTCATCGTGGGCAGCGACACCCTGAAGAACGGCTTCGAGCTCATCAAGGGCGACGGCTATCCCGACGTGTGGGTGGAAGTGAGCGGACGCGACAGGATGCTCTGGGGAAAGTACCAGAAGTACAGCATCGACCTGGCCAACCGCAGCAACGTGGCCGCCTACAACATTCCCTTCTTCCTCTTCATCAGCGACAACGACGGGCTGGTCGACGTATCGTTCGACTTCCCCATAGAGTGCTATGGCGATGACATTCCGCAGGAGGTGAAAGACCTTTTCAAGGAAGGCGAGAAGGGCGTGGTCATCAACACGCCGCAATACGGCCCCATGCGTGGCTTCCTGCTCAACATTCCCTACATCGCCCCCAATGGCGAAGACCACCTCACCTTCCGAGTGAGCATGAAGAACGGCGGCATAGCCACCGAGGCCGGCATCGACATGGTCTATGGCTACGGCCTGCCCATGGGAGCCTATGAGGTGGACGGCAGCGACAGCCGCACCAGGGCACCAGAGCGCGACGAGTGGGACGACATGCTGAACGTGCACGACCGCTGGGACATTGGGCTGGCCGAATGTTTCAGTGACTACTTCTTCGGCTGGTTCAAGGACTCGGCCATTGGCGCAGTCCCCGTCGTAGGATGTGTGTACAACGTTGACAAGGTGCGCCTGGCATGGAAGGAGACCCATTCATGGGCTGTGGCCAACCTCGTCACCAACATTGCCGGGGCTGCCATCTCGTGCGTCGGAACGGTGGTCGACATCGGCACCCTGGGCGGAAGCTGGATCCTGCATACTGCCGTAGAGGCAATCTGGAACGGCATCTGCAATGTGGTGAGCGTGGCAGGATGCCTGGCAGCATCTAAGAAATACCGCCATCTGGTAGGTGTGCGCAGCTACGACCCCAACGAGATGATCGGCCCGTGGGGACCCGACGACCAGGCACACTACATCGACGTGATCCACCAGATGCCCTACACCATCACCTTCGAGAACAAGGCCACGGCTTCGGCACCCGCACATGAGGTGTTCGTCACCGACACGCTCGACCTCTCGAAGCTGGATGCCGAGACCTTCTCGTTCACCAGCTACGGGTGGGCCGACACCACGCTCGTCGTCGGCGGCATCCGCACGCAGGAGTTCACGCGCGACGTGCAGTATAAGGTGAAGGGGCAGGACATCATCGTACGCGTCAGCGGCCTGTTCTCGCCCGAGACAGGCGTGGCCCGCTGGGCCTTCCTCTCGCTCGACAAGAGTGGCAACGAGATTGACGACCCCGACCTGGGCTTCCTCCTGCCCAACAACGACAACCGCGACGGCGAGGGCTTCGTAGGCTTCACCATCGAGCATAAGGCGAACCCCGCCAACGGCTCCACCATCAGCAACAAGGCAACGATCGTCTTCGACGCCAACGCCCCCATCACAACCAATACCTACGTGAACACCTTCGACACCGACTACCCGACGTCGCGGGTCACGAAGGCTGAGGAGCGCGACGGACAGGTCGTCGTCACCATCGAGGGCAGCGACAAGACCAGCGGCATCGACCACTACACGCTCTATGCCTTCATCGACGGCAGCGAGGAGGCAGTGGTCGTCGCTACGGGCATCACCGGCACCGAGGCATCGTTCGCCTGCGAGCCCGGCGTGACATACGCCCTCTGCTCCATCGCTACCGACGGCGTGGGACACAACGAGCCGAAGGACCTGAAGGCTGAGGCGACCGTCACCACCGGCGGCTCACAGGCTGTCACCTACGAGCTGGCCGTCGCCGAGGCAGGCTATGCCACGTTCTACGACTCACAGCTGAGCTACCAGCTGCCCAGCGGCCTGACGGCCAGAGTGGTGAGTGCTGTCAGCAACGACATCCTCGTCTACAAGGCACTCTCGGGCGACATCGTGCCCCGCGGCACCGCCGTGCTCATCGAGGCCAGCCAGAAGCGCGCCGCCACCTACACGCTGACCAGCACCAACGACAACACCTCGTACACAGGCACCAACCTGCTACACGGCAGCGACCAGACCACGACGACCAGCGCCTCGGGCGACAACCTCTACTACAAGCTGGCCTACGGCCCCAGCGGCACCTCGCTGGCCACACAGTTCGGCTGGTTCTGGGGAGCCCAGCAGGGCGCGCCCTTCCGCATCGAGGCCCACCGCGCCTGGCTCGCCCTGCCAATGGCAGCCGGCGCCCGCGCCTACCTCATCAGCGGCGAGGGCACCAACGCCGTCGAGTATGTTGCGTTGCCAACGCAACAAACCCAACCCGCGCCCCCCTTCACCGACCTCCAGGGCCGCCGCATAGAGACCCCCACCAAGCCCGGCATCTACCTGCAGAACGGACGCAAGGTCGTGGTAAAATAATCGATAACCCAAGCACCCACTATCCATCAACGCATTATTCAACCCAGATATGAAGACATCCAGAATCCTTACCATAGCCCTCCTGGCAGCCCTCGCGCTGGCAGCATGCGGAGGCAGCGGCGACGACCCCGACGATCCCTACACGCCGACGCCACAGCCGCCGACGCCACAGGCACAGGGCAAATACTCTGAACAGACGCTCAACATGCCGGCCGACGCCTCCGAAAGCACCGTCGCCCTGAACGGCCTCAGCGCCGCCATCAGCCTCACCAAGCACGTAGGCAACGCCAGCTGGATGACCGTCACCGAGCAGACCTACGCCTCGGGCACACCGCGCGTCACCGTTGCCTGCACGCAAAACCTCGAGACGGCGGCACGCTCGCACGACGTCATCTTCATCGCATCCAAAGACACGGTGCTGCTTACCGTCCGCCAGGCGGCCTACCCTGGCGGCGGCACCGATGTCAACACGCCCAGCGACACGCCTACCGACCAGCCCGCCTACTCGCGCGGCGACCGATAGGTGATGTACGCGCGAAGAGTGGATAAACAAGAAAAAAACGACGCTTTTCTGCAAAAAGACGCGAAAACGTTACGATTTGTCAGATATTTACCGTAACTTTGCAGCAGAAATACAGTAAAAACAGAGAGCGACTATGAAGCTATTCGACGTTTATCCACTCTTCGACGTGAACATCGTCAGGGGAAAAGGCTGCCGCGTCTGGGACGACCAAGGGCAGGAGTATCTCGACCTCTATGGCGGACATGCCGTCATCTCCATCGGGCACTCGCATCCGCACTACATCGAGCGGGTGACGGAGCAACTAGGGAAGATTGCCTTCTACTCGAACTCCGTGGTGAACAAGCTGCAGGTGGAGCTGGCCGAGCGGCTGGGACGGGTCAGCGGCTATGAGGACTACCAGCTGTTCCTCATCAACAGCGGTGCCGAGGCCAACGAGAACGCCCTGAAGCTGGCATCGTTCAAGACGGGCAACACGCGCGTCCTCTCCTGCGAGGGAGCCTTCCACGGCCGCACATCGCTGGCCGTCGAGGTGACGCACAACCGCAAGATCGTGGCCCCGATCAACGACAACCACCACGTGCGCTTCCTGCCGATGAACGACCTCGAGCCGTGGGTGCGCGAGCTGAGCCGCGGCGGCATCGCCGCCGTCATCCTAGAGTGCATACAGGGTGTGGGCGGTGTGAAGATGGCCACGCCGGAGTTCGCACAGAAGCTGGCCTACGCCTGCCAGCGCTACCACGTGCCCCTCATCGCCGACGAGATTCAGTGTGGCTACGGCCGCAGCGGCAAGTTCTTTGCCCACCAGTGGCTGGGCATCAAGCCCGACATCATCACCATGGCCAAGGGCATTGCCAACGGCTTCCCCATGGGCGCCGTGCTCATCAGCCCCGACTTCAAGCCCGAATACGGTCAGCTGGGCACCACCTTTGGCGGCAACCACCTGGCCTGCGCCGCCGCACTGGCCACGCTCGACGTCATGGAGCAGGAGAACCTGGTGGAGAACGCCCGCCAGGTAGGCGACTACCTGATGGAGGGCATACGCAACATAGGCAGCAGCCACATCCTGGAGGTGCGCGGCCGAGGACTGATGATTGGCATCGAGCTGGACATGCCCCACAAGCTGGTGCGCAAGCCCCTCATCCGCCACGAGCACTGCTTCACCGGCGCCGCAGGGCAGAACACGCTGCGCCTGCTGCCCCCGCTCTGCCTTACCAAGGCCGATGCCGACGATTTTATTGAACGACTCATCCGCGTACAGCCCGAAGAAGACGATTAAAGCATGAAAATCAGCGTAATAGGAGCCGGTGCCATGGGTGGCACCACCGTAGAAGGCCTCATCCGAGGCAGTTATTTCAAGAACGAGGATATTACCGTGAGCGACCCCAACCGAGCAGTGCTGGAGAAGTTCGCCCAGCGTGGCGTTTGCGTCACCACCGACAACACGGCCGCTGCCGAGAAGGCCGACATCGTGGTGGTGGTGGTGAAGCCGTGGCTGGTAGAGACGGTGCTGCGCGGCATCAAGCCCGTGCTGGTGCCCCAGCGTCAGCTGCTCATCGTGGTGGCCGCCGGCGTCAGCTCGCAGAGCATCGAGGAGTGGCTGGGACTGAACTGTCCGCCGCTGTTCCTCTGCATTCCTAACATCGCCATCGCACAGATGCAGTCGATGACGTTCATCGTGCCCATCAGTGCCTCGAAGAAGGACACGCAGACCGTTGTCGACATCTACAACGAGATGGGCGGCACGCTCATCACCGACGAGGAGCATCTCGCTGCCGGCACGACGCTCGCCTCCTGCGGCATCGCCTACGCCATGCGCTACATCCGCGCGGCTTCCGAGGGAGGTGTCGAGCTAGGCTTCCGTGCCGACGATGCGAAGAAGGTGGTGCTGCAGACGCTGCGCGGAGCCATCGAGCTGCTCGAGGAGACAGGCCTGCACCCCGAGGCTGCCATCGACCTGGTCACGACGCCGCAGGGTGTCACCATCAAAGGCCTCAACGAGATGGAGCGCGCCGGTTTCACCTCGGCCGTCATCCGCGGACTGAAGGCCGGAATGAAGTAAGCGTACGCTGTGGGCTCGGTCCCTGCCGTCATCCCATAGAATTCGCAAAACCGCACAGGTGGTCTTGCGAATTCCTTGTTTTTGGAGATTCCTGCTGTTTAACAAAAATTATAACCGATTTTTGCGGAGTGTGATTTTTATTCGCTAATTTTGCAGCACCTACTAAATAACTACACACATGGAACCAAAAGCACTAAAAACCGCTAAGCAATTCATGGACCAGGAGGAGCAGTACGGTGCACACAACTATCACCCGCTGCCAGTGGTCCTTCACCAAGGGAAAGGCATCTACGTATGGGATGTCGAGGGCAAGCGCTACTTCGACTTCCTCTCGTCGTACTCCGCCGTCAACCAGGGCCACTGCCATCCCCGCATCGTCAAGGCGCTGAAGGACCAGGCCGACGTGCTCTGCCTGACGTCGCGCGCCTTCTACAACGATGCGCTTTGCGAGTACGAGAAGTTCATACACGAGTATTTCGGCTACGACCGCGTGCTACCCATGAACACGGGTGCCGAGGGCGTGGAGACGGCCCTGAAGCTGGCGCGCCGCTGGGGCGCCGTAAAGAAAGGCATCGCCAACGACAAGATCAAGATCGTGTGCTGCGAGGGCAACTTCCACGGACGTACGGTGACAGTGATCACCATGAGCAATGACCCCAGCTCTTACGACAACTACGGCCCGCTGACGCCAGGGTTCATCCGCATCCCCTACAACGACGTCGAGGCCCTGCAGCGCGTGCTGGAGGAGGACGGCGAGGAGATTTGCGCCTTCATCGCTGAGCCCATCCAGGGCGAGGCAGGCGTGTTCGTGCCCGACGACGGCTACCTGAAGCGCTGCTATGACCTCTGCCACGCCCACAACGTGCTGCTGATAGCCGACGAGGTGCAGACGGGCATCGCACGCACTGGCCGTATGCTCTGCTCGGAGCACGACGGCGTACGCCCCGACATCGTCGTACTGGGCAAGGCCCTGGGTGGCGGTGTGCTGCCCGTATCGGCCTGTCTGGCTGACGACGATATCATGCTCAACATCCGTCCGGGCGAGCACGGCTCGACCTTCGGAGGCTTCCCACTGGCTGCCCGCGTGGCTGTCGAGGCCCTGAAAGTGGTCAAGGACGAGCATCTCGTGGAGAACGCTGAGCGAATGGGACGCATCTTCCGCGAAGAGATCCGCAAGATCGACTCCCCGTTCATCGTCGAGGTGCGTGGTCGCGGACTCCTGAATGCCATCGTCACCAAGCCCATCGGCGACAAGACCGCCTGGGACATCTGCCTGAAGATGATGGAGAAGGGGCTGCTGGCCAAACCTACCCACGACGATATCATCCGTTTCGCACCGCCCCTCTGCATCAAGGAGGACGAGCTGCGCGAGGCTATCAGTATCATCAAGGCAACCTTCGACGAGATGTCAGCATGAAGCAGACGACAAGTCACGTACTGATGGTGCGTCCGACACGCTTCGCCTACAACGAGCAGACGGCCGTGAACAACGCCTTCCAGCAGCGTCTGTCGGAGACACTGACGCAGCAGCAGGCCCAGGAGGAGTTCGACGCCTTCGTAGGGATGCTGCGAGGGAATGGCGTCGATGTCGATGTCGTGCAGGACACGGCTGAGCCTTTCACACCCGACTCTATCTTCCCCAACAACTGTTTCTCGACACATGGCGACACGCTGATGCTCTACCCCATGTTCGCACCCAACCGCCGACAGGAGCGCCAGAAGCTGCTGACGCACCTTGCACGGCTGAAGACATGGGCTACGACCATCGACCTCGGGGTTCACGAGGCGGAGGGAAGATATCTCGAGGGCACTGGCTCGCTGGTGCTCGACCGTGAGCATCGCATCGCCTATGCCTGCCTCTCGCCCCGTACCGACGAGGAAGTGCTCCGGGAGTGGGCCTCAGCGCTAGGCTACCGCTACCTTACCTTCCACAGCGAGGACGAGCAGGGCGTAGCCGTCTACCATACGAATGTGGTGATGCACGTAGGCACCCGCCACGCAGTGGTCTGCCTGGAGTCCGTCCGCGACGCTGAAGAGCGCGGCCGCCTGACAGCATCGCTCGAGGCCAGCGGAAAGCGCGTGGTCGCCATCACCCTCAGCCAGATGCGCCACTTTGCCGGTAACATGCTCGAGCTGAGCAGCAAGGACGGCGAGCAGCTGCTCGTCATGAGCCTGACGGCGAAGGCATCGCTGACGGAAGCACAGCTAGGTGAGCTGTCGACAGCTACCCGCATCCTGTCGCCTGCCATCCCTACCATCGAGACCGCAGGAGGAGGCAGTGCCCGGTGCATGCTGGCAGAACTTTTCCTATAACGATTGCAGAGCAACCAGACAATCACAGAAACATATTAATACAAAAACAGCATATGAACAACGCAGTAATCACATTCCCCACACCAGCCAACGAGCCGGTGAAAGCCTATCTGGCAGGCTCGCCAGAGCGTATCGCACTAGAGAAAGAACTGGAGCGACAGTCGAACACGGTGGTCGACATCCCCATCATCATCGGAGGAAAGGAAATCCGCACGGGCAATACCGGGAAGGTCACTTGTCCGCACGACCATCACCACGTGCTGGCCACCTATCATAAGGTAGGAAAGCAGGAGGTGGAGCTGGCCATAAAGACTGCCATGGAGGCATGGAAAGAATGGAGCCGCACCCCCTGGACGACGCGCGCCGCCATCGTGATGAAGATGGCTGAGCTGCTGGCAACGAAGTATCGTCCCATCATGAATGCCGCCACGATGCTCGGACAGAGCAAGAACTTCTACCAGGCCGAGATCGACAGTGCCTGCGAGACCATAGACTTCTTCCGCTACAATGTCCACTATGCCTCGAAGATCTACCAGATGCAGCCCAAGGACGGAGTGGCACAGCTCAACCACACCGAGTACCGTCCGCTGGAAGGCTTCGTGCTGGCGGTGACACCGTTTAACTTCACCTCCATCGCCTCCAATCTCTGCATCACGCCCGTGCTGATGGGCAACGTCGCCCTGTGGAAGCCGTCGACCACTGCCCTGCTGTCGAACTACTACCTGATGCAGCTCTACAAGGAGGCCGGCCTGCCCGACGGCGTAGTGAACTTCCTGCCAGGCAGCGGCGCCCTCATCGGCGAGGTGGCCACTGAGTCGAAACATTTTGCCGGCATTCACTTCACGGGTTCCACCGCCACGTTCAAGAGCCTCTGGCAGCAGGCGTGCGCCGGTCTCGACCGCTACGTCAGCTATCCGCGCCTCGTGGGCGAGACGGGTGGCAAAGACTTTATCTTCGTCCATCCGTCGGCCGACAAGAAAGCCGTCGCCACGGCTGCCTTCTGCGGAGCCTTCGAGTTCCAGGGACAGAAGTGCTCGGCCGCCTCACGCATGTACATCCCCAAGAGCCTGTGGCCCGACGTGCTCGACGACATCCGCCGCATGTGCAGCGAGGTGAAGATGGGCGACGTCTGCGACCCCACGAACTTCATCAATGCCGTCATCGACGAAGCCTCCTTCGACAAGTGCAAGTCGTACATCGACTATGCCGAGGCTGCCGACGATGCCAAGATCGTCATTGGCGGAAAGTGCGACAAGACGAAGGGATGGTTCGTTGAGCCCACGGTCATCGAGACCACCAACCCACGCTTCAAGTCGATGGAGGAAGAAATCTTCGGACCCATCATCACCGTCTATCCCTACGACGATGACAAAGTGGAGGAGACCGTACGCCTCTGCGACGAGACCTCTCCCTACGGACTGACGGGCGCCGTCTTCGGCCGCGACCGCCTGGCCGTTGAGAAGATCGCCGAGCAACTGAGCTACGCTGCCGGAAACTTCTACATCAACGACAAGCCTACGGGAGCCGTCGTCGGCATGCAGCCCTTCGGAGGCGCACGTGCCAGCGGCACTAACGACAAGGCAGGCGGCGAGTTCAACCTCATCCGCTGGATCATCCCACGCGTGGTGAAAGAGACGCTCGTCTCACCCACCGACTACCGTTATACCTATATGAAATGAACAAGCCCACTACTCCTTGTACGGTCAACGTAGCCTCCGAGACAGGGAGGCTACGCGCCGTGTTGCTCCACCGCCCAGGCATCGAGATCGAGCGCATGTCGCCGATGAACTGTGCCCACGCACTCTATAGCGACATCCTCGACAAGATGAACGTCGACATCGAATACAGTCGTTTCTGCGGGGTGCTGGAGCACTGGGCACAGGTGTACTACGTGGAGGACATCCTGGAGGAGCTGCTGAGCGACGAGCATATCAGGGCACACCTGGTCACCGAGAGTGTGTTCAACTACGGCCACCGGCCCATCAAGCTCTCAGGCAGCACCAACGACCGCCTGGTGGAAGAGCTCATGGGCCTCGACAACAGGAAGCTGCGGAAGATCCTCATCGAGGGCTATGAGAATCCCCAATGGGAGGGCATCTCCGACAACCGCTACCTCCTGGAGCCTCTGTACAACCTGCTGTTCACGCGCGACGCTTCGTCGACCGTCTACGACCGTGTGCTCATCAACTCGATGAGCTTCGAGGTACGCGAGCGCGAGACACTCATCTATGAGTCCATCTTCCGCCACTACTTCGGCGTCGACACGCTCTGCGCCAGCGACTGGAACCCACGCGCACGCACCGAGGGCGGCGACATCCACATCGCTTCGCCCGACCTGCTCGTTGTCGGCGAAGGCGTGCGTACCAACGCCAAGGGCATCGAATACCTGGCGCAGACCTTCGCCCGCGAGCGCAAGCACTTCAACATCATCGTGCAGGAGCTGCCACGCGAGCCAGAGTCGTTCATACATCTCGACATGGTGTTCACCTTCCTGGGCAAGCACCTCTGCATGGCCTTCGAGCCCATGCTGCGCAAGCAGGGGCTCTTCGCCGGCAAGGACACCACACTGATCACCATCAACAACGGGAAGATCAGCTACCGACAGGTGAAGGACATCCTTGCCGGCCTGCGACATCTGGAGTGGGACATCGAGCCAATCTTCGGAGGCGGCTACGACCCCTGGGTACAGCAGCGTGAGCAGTGGCACAGCGGTGCCAACTTCTTCTCCCTGGGCGACAACAAGGTGCTTGGCTACCGCCGCAATGCCCATACCATTGAGGCCCTCGACAAGGCCGGCTTCGCAGTGCTCCAGGCAAAGGACATCATCAACGGCCACGTGTCGATGAACGACTACGAGAAGTTCGTTGCCGTCTTCCCCGCCTCCGAGCTGCCACGCGCTGGCGGCGGTGCCCGCTGTATGACGATGCCCATCTGGCGTGACGACAACTGACAATAACCTCTAAAACCTATAACCACTATGTACGGAAAGATGAAAGAACACCTCAGCCAGACACTGGCTGAGATCCGCGAGGCAGGACTCTACAAGGAGGAGCGCCTCATCGAAAGCCCCCAGCGGGCAGCCATTCAGGTGGCAGGCAAGGAAGTGCTCAACTTCTGCGCCAACAACTATCTTGGCCTCTCCGACCATCCGCGACTGATTGAGGCCTCCAAGCAGATGATGGACCGCCGCGGCTTCGGAATGTCGAGCGTACGCTTCATCTGTGGCACGCAGGACATCCACAAGGAGCTGGAGAAAGCCATTTCCGACTATTTCAAGACCGACGACACCATCCTCTATGCCGCCTGCTTCGATGCCAACGGCGGTGTCTTCGAGCCACTGTTCACTGAGGAGGATGCCATCATCAGCGACGCCCTGAACCACGCCTCGATCATCGACGGCGTGCGCCTCTGCAAAGCAAAGCGCTATCGCTATGCCAACGCCGACATGGGCGAGCTGGAGAAATGTCTGCAGGAGGCACAGGCACAGCGCTTCCGCATCATCGTCACCGACGGTGTGTTCTCGATGGACGGCAACGTGGCACCTGTCGACAAGATCTGCGACCTGGCAGAGAAGTACGACGCACTGGTGATGGTCGACGAGAGCCATTCCGCCGGTGTCGTCGGAAAGACGGGCCACGGCGTGAGCGAGTTCTTCCAGACCTATGGCCGCGTCGATATCTACACGGGCACGCTCGGCAAGTCGTTCGGAGGTGCCCTCGGAGGATTCACCACCGGCCGGAAAGAGATTATCGAACTGTTGCGCCAGCGTTCGCGCCCCTATCTGTTCTCCAACTCCCTGGCTCCCGCTATCATCGGTGCCTCGCTCGAGGTATTCCGCATGCTGGGCGAGAGCAATGAGATTCACGACCGCCTGGTGGAGAACGTCGAGTATTTCCGCGAGCGGATGATGGCTGCCGGCTTCGACATCAAGCCCACGCAGAGCGCCATCTGCGCTGTGATGCTCTACGACGCGAAGCTCTCGCAGGTCTATGCTGCGAAGATGCAGGAGGAGGGTATCTACGTCACAGGATTCTACTATCCCGTCGTGCCCAAAGGCCAGGCTCGCATCCGCGTCCAGATTTCGGCCGGACACACCCGCGAGCAGCTCGACAAGTGCATCGAGGCCTTCAAGAAGGTAGGCCACGAGCTGGGAGTGCTCAAGTAAGGAGACGACCTTAAAAGGAAATGGGCTGTGCCAACCTTGTGCACAGCCCATTTTCTTATGATTTCTTCGTTCTTGTAACAATCACCGACAGTCCTATCGACAGGAGCAGGACGACGAGGATAAAGAGCAGCGACCAAAGCGTGGGCACCTCGATGTGCGGCATGTTGATGTTGAGCCCGAGGAGGCTGCCCAGCTGGTTCACGTACACGTTCATGGCCAACAGCATCTTCACGCCGACAAAGATCAGGATGATGCCCAGTCCATATTTCAGATAGGTGAAATACTTCGCAACGGCAGCCAGCGCGAAATACAGCGCCCGCAGGCCGAGGATGGCGAAGATATTCGAGGTGAGCACGATGAACGGATCGCGGCTGACGCTGAACACTGCCGGGATAGAGTCGACGGCAAAGGCGACGTCCGTCGTCTCGATGACGAGGAGGGCGATGAACAGCGGCGTCGCCAGCCGTTTGCCCTGCTCAACGATGAAGAAGCGGTCCTCGTGCATCTTATCTGTGACAGGGAAGAAACGCTTGAAGAGCCGCACAATGAAGTTGTTGCCCGGCTCCACCTGCTGACTGTCGTCGTGGGCGAACATCTTTCCGCCCGTATAGAGCAGGAAGAGTCCGAAGAGGCCCAACACCCACTCGAAGCGTACGATGACGGCTGCGCCGGCGAAGATAAAGACACTTCGCAGCACCAGCGCGCCAATGATGCCCCAGAAGAGCACTTCGTGCTGGTATTTACGCTCGATGCCGAAGTAGGAGAACAGCATGAGGAAGACGAAGAGGTTGTCCATCGACAGCGACTTCTCTATCAGGTAGCCCGCGAGGAACTCGACAGCCTTCTCATGCGACCCCTCGCCATCGAACAGCCAAATGCCTGCACAAAAAACCAACGAGACGGCAATCCATACAGCCGTCATCTTCAGTGCCTCCTTGATGCTCACCTCGTGCTGACCTTTCTTGCCGAACATGGTCAGGTCGACATAGAGCATCAGGAGCACCAGGATATAAAACGTTATCCACGCCCATAGGGGCATGCCCATCAGGTCCATTTACGATTTACTAATTAACTATTTACTATTTGGCAGACCAGCTGCCTTCATATCACAATTGGAGGGTGCAAAGTTACAGATTATTTCCATAACCGCACCCCCAAAGCGTGTGACAATTGTGTTACAAAGCCTCCAGCATGCGTTTCAGCACGACCGAACAGCTGATTTCGCGGTTGGCAGCCTCGGGGATGACGAGCGAGTTGGGGCTCTCGATGACGTCGTCGGTGACTATCAGGTTGCGGCGCACGGGCAGGCAGTGCATGAACTTGCCGTTGTTCGTCCACGACATGTGCTCGGCATCGACCGTCCACGAACGGTCGTCGCAGGTGATCTTGCCATAGTCGGCAGGGACGCTCACGCCAGGGTTCGACCAGTTCTTGGCATAGATGAAATCAGCCCCCTCGAAGGCCTTACGCTGGTCGTACTCCACGCGGGCATCGCCGACGAACAGCGGATCGAGCTCATAACCCTTTGGATGGGTGACGACGAGGTCGACATCGGGTGCTGCCTGCATCCACTGTGCAAACGAGTTGGGCACGGCCTGCGGCAGGGCACGGCAGTGGGGAGCCCAGGTGAGGACGACCTTTGGCTTTTTAGTGGAAAGTGGAGAGTGGAAAGAGGCAGGAGTCCGCCAGTTCTCCTCGATGGTTATCAGGTCGGCAAAGGCCTGCAGGGGATGCACGGTGGCTGTCTCCATAGCGAAGACGGGACGGCCCGAATAGCGAATGAATTGCTGCAGCACGGTCTCGGCATAGTCGTACTCACGGTCGGTGAGTCCGGCGAAGGAGCGCACTCCGATGATGTCGCAGTAGCAGCCCATCACGGGGATGGCCTCCAGCAGGTGCTCGCTCTTGTCGCCGTCCATGATGACGCCGCGCTCGGTCTCCAGTTTCCATGCACCGGCATTCACGTCGAGCACGATGACGTTCATGCCCAGGTTCATGGCTGCCTTCTGCGTAGAGAGTCGGGTGCGCAGTGAGTTGTTGAAGAAGATCATCATGAGCGTCTTGTTCTTGCCCAGATGCTGATATTTGAAACGGTCTTGCTTGATCTCCATTGCCTCGGCGAGTGCTTTTTCCAGCGGGCCGATGTCTTGTACGTTGATAAATGTTTTCATTGTTTTTTTCTTTTTCGTTGTTTAGTTGTTTCGGGATCTCGGGTTCCCGGGGCTTCGGGTTCCTGGGGGCTTCGGGGCTCGATGATCATCAGGGTCTCGTCTGCCCTTCGCCCTCGATGAGCCACTTGTAGGTAGTGATCTCCTTCAGTCCCATCGGGCCGCGCGGACCGAGCTTCTGCGTCGAGATGCCAATCTCTGCACCTAGGCCGAACTGGGCGCCGTCGGTGAACGAGGTAGGGGCGTTCCAGTAGACGCAGGCGGCATCGACGTGCTGCTGGAATATCCTGGCGGCCTTCTCGTCGCGGGTGATGATGGCCTCGCTGTGGCCAGAGCCGTAGCGGTCGATATGTGCGAGGGCCTCGTCGAGCGATCCGACGGTCTTCACGGCCAGCTTGTAGTCCATGAACTCCGTGCCGTACGACTCTTCGGTGGCGTGCTCCAGGTAGGGATAGCCATTCCTTAATGCCTTATAAGCTTCGTCGTCGGCATAGATTAAGACGTGCTTCTCGGCCAGTTTTTCGCAGAGTGCCTGCAAAGCCCAAACGCGCTCGCGATGGATGAGCAGGCAGTCGAGGGCGTTGCAGACGCTGACGCGGCGCGTCTTGGCATTGAGTATGATGGCCTTGCCCATCTCCAGGTCGCCGTCGGCGTCGAAGTAGGTATTCACCACGCCGGCTCCCGTCTCGATGACGGGCACGCGGGCATTGTCTCTGACAAAGTCGATCAGCCGCCGTCCGCCGCGGGGTATGCACAGGTCGACATAGCCAACGGCAGAGAGCATCTCGGCCGTCGCCTCGTGCGTGGCAGGCAGCAGTGCTACGACATCCTCGCTGACGCCATAGCGGCGCAGCACCTCATGGATGACGGCCACCGCCTCGCGGTTCGACTCGTCGGCATCCTTGCCTCCCTTCAGCACGCAGGCGTTGCCGCTCTTGAAGCAGAGCGAGAAGACGTCGAACGTCACGTTGGGACGCGCCTCATAGATGATGCCTATCACGCCGAAGGGCACGCTGACGCGACACAGCCGCAGGCCGTTGGGCAGCGTACGCTGCTCGCTGACAAGCCCTAGCGGCGATGGCAGCGAAGCAACGTTGCGCATGTCGCCGGCAATGGCCTCCAGGCGCTCCTCGGTCAGCTTCAGGCGGTCGTAGAGCGGGTTCGCAGGCTCCATGCGCGCCAGGTCGCGGGCGTTAGCCTCGAGCACGCGTACCTTATTATTAATAATAGCATCGCTGACAGCCCGCAGCACCTCGTTGCGCCGACTGTCGCTCAGCAGTGCCAGGCTCTTGCTGGCCTGCTTGGTCTTTGCGAATTGGTCGTTCATCATCTTATTATTGCTATTCCGGTTATCCTCAGAAAATGCCGAAGAGCTGCCTGCTCTCGAAAAGCTGCAGCACATCGTTCTCCAGCGGCGTGCGCCGCACTATCTCATGCTCGTCCCAGAACTGCTTGTCGTAGCCCTTCTGCTCGATGACATCATGTAGGTTCGACCACGACTGCAGCTTCCTTCCCCGCCCGATATCCCTGTCTCCGATGTTGAAGAGCAGCGATTTCGTCTGTACCGTCTTCCCGTAGAGCTGATGTCGCTCGTCGATGACCACCGACTGCACCTCCACGAAGCCGCGGTCTTCAGTCATCGTCATCACAAAGTGGAAGTCCGTGTCGATGATCTCATCGTATATGGGCACGCCAAAGGCCGCAGCCAGCTCTTCGTCATTGCGGCTGCCCCGTCTTTCCCGATGCATCACTTTCAGGTTCAGCTGGTTGCCCTCTATCTTTCGCAGGTGATAGTTGTTCATGTCGAAATATAGCGTGGCATCCAGCACGGGCAGGCTCGTAGGCTTTGGCTTGAAGCGTACCACGAGCACCGGGGTGAGGCTGTCGACCATCGTTTCGTAGGTCACGTCATAGTGCTGTTCGTAATACTTCGTCAGGGGGTAGCGGTCCTCCTTCTTGGCCGATGTGCCGGGCATCGCCGTCACCGGAATCTGGCTGGTGGAGAAGAAGTTGGCATAGTAGGAATAATAGTGCAGGCTATCGGGCTGGATGCCGGCGAATCGTCCTGTGATCAGCTCCAGGTCGCGCAGGAACACTGCCGAATAGCCGTGGAAGAAGGCCTCCATGAACTCGTAGCAGACGGTATCTGTGTAGGCCGTCTGGCGGTAGAAGAAGTTGGCCTTCTTCCGGCGGTGCTTCCTCAGCAGCTGCTGCGTCTCCTCGATGGCCTCTTTCAGGTAGTGGCTGTAAGGCCTGACCGTCACCTCGTCGAGCGTTGTCTCCAGCGGCTCCAGGGCTATCCTCCCGCCCATCGCTCCTGCCTTCACGGTCTTCGTACTGTAGCCCACGTAGCTCACGCGCAGCATGTCCGTGGGAAGGCACTCAATCCTGAAGCCGCCGACGGCGTTGGTCATCGTCGTGTTGGTGCGGTCGACGAAGACGCTGGCATAGGGCAGCGGCTGCTGACTCTTGGAGTCGACAACCACGGCCTCGTAGACATTGCCCTGGGCGAGGACAGAGAGGGGGAGGCACAGGAACAGCAGCAGGAGGAGGCGCTTCATCATGACGTGCGGCAGGGTACGAATTCTGTATGTGGTG
Source organism: uncultured Prevotellaceae bacterium (assembly GCA_946539475.1). The sequence goes on from CAMNHM010000022.1 coordinate 16,481, forward strand.
TCTCGCTGCGGCGCTCTATCAGGTCGGGCAGGATGTTCTCGCGCTCGCCATTGGCGATGATGACACGGATGCCCGCCTGCTGCACGCGACTGGCGGTGGTGTACTTCGAGTGCATCCCTCCCCGTCCGAAGGCGCTCTTCTCGGGCTGGATGAACTCCGACAGGTCGCGCCCGGCATCCACGACGCGGATCAGCGTCGATGCGGGGTCGTCGGGATGGCCGGTATAGATGCCGTCGATGTTGCTCAGCAGTACGAGCGTCTCGGCTTCCATCATCTGTGCTATCAGCCCCGAGAGCTCGTCGTTGTCGGTGAACATCAGCTCGGTGACGCTCACCGTGTCGTTCTCGTTGACGATGGGCAGCACGCCGTTCTCCAGCATCACCCGCACGCAGGCGCGCTGATTCTCATATTGCTCGCCCGGAAGGAAGTTCTCCTTCATCGTCAATACCTGGCCCACGTGGATGCCGTACTCGCGGAAAAGGTCGTAGTACAATCCCACAAGCTTCACCTGCCCGACGGCTGAGAACAGCTGCCGCTGCTCTACGGAGTCGAGCGAGTGGTCGACCGTCAGCTCTCTACGGCCGCAGGCAACGGCACCCGAGCTGACGAGTATCACCTCGTAGCCCTGCCGCCGCAGCCACGCCACCTGGTCGACGATGGCCGACACACGTGTGACATCGAGCTTGCCGTCCCTACGAGTGAGAACGTTGGAGCCTACCTTTACAACAATCCTTTTATCCATCTTTGAAAACCGATTTTGGGGACAAAGGTACGAATAAGTGGGCGAAAAACCAAAGGAAAAAGCTAAAAAAACGCCCTCTTCCCCAAAACAGCGCCCCCGCAAGCACCTCTTCCGCCCTCTTACTCAGCCACTTCGCACCACTCGCACAGGCACTTCGCACCCCTCGCACAGCCACTCTGGCAATCAAAGTGCGCGACTCGCGCTACCAAAACAAGTTGTTTTGGTCAGCAAAGTGGCCTATCTTGTACATCAAAGTGGCATACTTTGAAGACCAAAACAACTTGTTTTGGTATCGCGAGTGACCTACTAGGCACCTCGAAGCAGCAGGGAGGCACATCCCATTTGACCGCAGGAGATGTCCAAAAACACCAATTTCACTATTTTTAGGTATTGCCAGATCGGAAGAATCGTCGTACCTTTGCACCCGAAAATCAGTCAAGCAAAATGAAGACATTCATATTAGCACTTATCCTGTCGCTGACGTGCATCGCCGCAGATGCCCAGGGCAACGACAGCATCCAGGCCTCACAGCGCCTTACGATTGGCGGATACGGTGAAGCCGTTTTCTCACGAAACTTCTACAGCGACCACGTCAGCCGCTACTCACAGCCCGAGGCTCACAAGAACGACCCGTCGCACGGGCGCTTCGACCTGCCCCACGCCGTCATCAACCTTGGATACGACTTCGGAAAGGGATGGTCGCTGGGCATGGAGATAGAGTTTGAACACGGCGGCAACGGCATCGCCTACGAGAAAGAAGACGAGGAAGGCGGCGAATGGGAACAGGAGACGGAGAAAGGCGGCGAGGTAGAGCTGGAGCAGATGTGGATTCAGAAGTCGTTCGGACGATGGGCCAACCTGCGCATCGGACACCTCGTAGTGCCCGTAGGACTGAACAATGCCCACCATGAGCCGCTGAACTTCTTCACCGTCTATCGCCCCGAAGGCGAGAACACCATCATGCCCTCGACGTGGCACCAGACGGGCGTCGCCCTCTGGGGGCGCAGCGGCGACTTCCGCTACGAGGCACAGTTCCTGGCCGGGCTGAACGCCGACCAGTTCACCAACGTAGGATGGATTCACAAGGGCCACAAGTCGCCGCTGGAGTTCGACGTCGCTAATAAATATGGTGTAGCCCTGCGACTGGACAACTACTCGGTGCGCGGCCTGCGCCTCGGACTGAGCGGATACTACGGCCACAGCATCGGCAACAGCTATCCCAACGATGCCAACGGCGTGGGAGCGACGTATAAGGGGAAGGTGGCCATCGGGTCGCTCGACTTCACCTATCGCGGCCACAACTGGATTGTTCGCGGACAGGCCGACTACGGATACCTAGGCGATGCCGACCAGCTGAAATACGTCTACAACCGCCTCAACTCGAAGTCGCCCTACAAGCACTCAGCCTTCGTCAGCGGCAATGCCTATGCCGTGGGCGTAGAGGCCGGCTACAACGTATTCTCGCAGATAGAGCGCCTGCGCCAGCAGGACAAGCGCCTCTACGTCTTCGGACGCTACGAGGCCTACAACCCCTATGCCAGCGCCACGAAAGGCACGAAGTACGACTACACCGAGGTGAAGCGCATGGCCGTGGGCCTGAACTACTACCCCGTGCCGCAGGTAGCCATCAAGTGCGAGTACTCAAGGCGCTTCCTGAAGGACCTGTACAACGATGAGCCGTCGCTGAACATCGGCGTCGCCTACGAGGGATTCTTTGACATCTAAATACACAAGCACATTAAATACAAAAAAAGTAAATCTATGAAAAAGTACTTCTATTCACTGGCAGTCCTGATGATGGGACTCAGCCTGACAGCATGCGACAGTGACGACGACGATAACAAGTCGGACGGCAACGGCCAGTTCAGCGTCGTCACCACAACGCCCATCGTAGACCAACAAAACTACACTAGCAACACGAGTGGTTACACCGATAAGTCGTTCGGCAACAAGGCCATCGACAACTGCATGACGCTCATCGGCAACCTGGAGAAGGCCAACGAGGCCATCGCCTCCGCACAGCTCACCGAGGAGCAGGAGAACTACCTTCGCAAGGTGCTCGAGACGCTCGTCAGCAACGTCATCGTGCCTACCTACACCAGCCTGGCCGACGAGACGGAGAAGCTGGAGAAGACGCTGAACAACCTGACGGTGAACAGCATCACCCAGCAGCAGATCAACGATGCCTGCGAGGACTTCAAGCTGGCACGCATGTACTGGGAGCAGAGCGAGGCCTTCCTTGGAGGTGCCGCTGCCGACTTCGACATCGACCCCACCATCGACTCGTGGCCTCTGAACCGCTCGCTGCTGCTGAACTACTTCAACGGCGGCATGAACGACGAGATGCTCGAGGACGCCACCATCCTGGGATTCCACGCACTGGAGTTCATCCTCTTCCGCGACGGAAAGCCCCGCAAGGTCGCTGAGTTCCAGGCCAACGACACCTACAAGAACTTCGAGAAGATCACCGGTGCACAGGAGCTGGCCTACGCACAGACCATCTGCAAGCTGCTGAAGGAGCGCTGCTTCCAGCTGCAGGTAGCATGGGAAGGACAGACGTCGGCCAACGCCAGCCGCATGAGCGTCGTCAAGGCTGCCGGCCTCGACATCACCACCGAGAACGGACTTAGCTTTGGCGAGAACCTGACGAAAGCAGGCATCAGCGGCAGCAAGAGTAACTTCCGCAGCCTGAAGGCCGCCATCGCACAGGTGCTGAGCGACGATGAGGGCTCCTGCGCAGCCATCGCCAACGAGGTGGGAACGGCAAAGATTGCCAACCCCTTCAGCGCAGGCGACGTGTCGTACGTGGAGTCGCCCTACAGCTACAACTCCATCACCGACTTCCGCGATAACATCCGCTCGATACGCAACGTATGGCTGGGCAGCACCGACCGCACGGCCAACACCTACAGCTTCCACACGTTCTTCGCCAGCGTCAGCTCACAGTCGACGAACACCGCACTGGAGCAGGCCTACGTCGATGCCATCGAGGCCATCAGCCAGATGCCGGCACCCTTCGTACGCTACTGCTGCACGCTCTGGAACATCGCCTTCGAGGACGACGAGGACTGGGAAGTGGACGAGTAGGCCGCACCTCAGGGAGAAAGGTATTCATCCACCAAGTTGAGCCTATGCGAGACTTGAAAGATATTAACACATAAGCTTATGATTAAAGTATCCAACTTTAAGACTTTGATCGGGCTGTTGGCATGCATCGGCATGCTGACAGCCTGTTCCGACAATGACGACGAGACCCAGGGACTGGGCTCGCTGACGCCTGCCGAGAACAACTTCGGCAAGCAAGTAGGTAACTTCACAGCTGAGGAGTGGTATCCGGGCGGAGAGCTGGGAACGACCGAGAAAGCCAGCTATTCGGCCATCACCCCTGCAGCCGAGCAGGCTGGCATGGAGGCTGACTTCAACACGGGCGAGGACTTCTTCGAGCACCTCTACACCTTCGACGTCAACCCCCGCAAGGGCCTGGGTCCGGCATGGGTGCGCAACGGATGTATAGCCTGCCACCCCAGCTACGGCCACGGTAAGCGGCAGACGGAGTATCGCGCCAACGAGATCGGCAATGGCTACCTGCTCGTCATCTACCATCCCACAGCCGGCGTCGACGGCAACGGCAACAGCTATGCCGCCAACAGCTACATCGGAGAGGTGACCGGCATGCCTCAGACGCAGGCCATGTCGCCCTTCAAGGCGCCCATCGACGAGAACCAGATCAAGATCGACTGGAAGAACGTCACCGCTATGGAGAGCGGACTGCCGATGAAGTTCGCCGACGGCGAGGAGTACGCACTCATCTATCCGGAGGTGACCATCCCGCAGTCGGCATTCAACACCCTGCCGAAGCCCGACAACTACGAGGTGCGGCTGGAGTCGACCATCGGCATCTACGGCACGGGACTCCTCGATGCACTCGACGACGAGGACATCGAGAAGCAGTGGGCTGCCGAGGCTCCCTACGTTGAGCTGAACCCCGCCATGTGGGACAAGGAGGCTGGCAAGTTCAAGGCCTCTGCCTACTACTCGGCACCCTACAACGACACGGGCAAGCATCACGGCGATCGCGGCCCGCTGAAGAAGTTCACCTATGCCATGACGCGCGGCTCGCTGCAGGATGGCGCAGGTGCAAACGCCATCTGGAACATCACCAACGTGACGCGCTCCGACCGCCACTGGCTCTACACCACCACCGCATGGGCAAAGGCGCAGAGTGAGGACAGCGAGGTGATACGCTACATCAAGGAGAACGGCGCATCGCCCCTGAGCATCCTGCATCCTTACTATGCCGACGGCACCGACGAGGGCATCCGCGCACGCGTCTACGAGGTGCTCAACACCCCCTCCGTCGCCTTCAAGAACACCTTCGAGAAGTATCTCCTCAACGACGAATACTACGGCGGCGAAGAGGAGATGAGCGACAAGCAGTACTACCAGTTCATGGTGTGGCACCGCGGACTCGCCGTGCCCGCTGCCCGCAACCTGGGCGATGCTCAGGTGCAGCGCGGCAAGGAGCTCTTCACGCAGATGGGCTGCGCACAGTGCCATCGACCCTCGTGGACGACGGGAAAGGACGACATGTGGGTCGACGCCTCGACAAAGGCCTACGCACAGAGCATCGGCAAGAGTGCATCGACCATGCTGCCTAAGTATCCCAACCAGACCATCTGGCCCTACACCGACATGGTGCAGCACCGGCTCTTCATGGTCAACGACATCCGCACGGGCTGGTGCCGCACCACCCCGCTCTGGGGCCGCGGCCTGAGCCGACAGCTGACGGGTGCCGACGACCGTCTGCACGACTGCCGCGCACGAACCATCGTCGAGGCAATCATGTGGCACGGCTACTCAAAGGAGAGCGATGCCTACAAGTCGACGGAGCAGTTCTACAACCTGCCAAAGGCCGACCGCGACGCTGTCATGAGGTTCATCGAGTCGATCTAAGACTTCAAGGCAAAGCAGATGACAAAGAGAATAGTCATAGCACTCTACGTCGTGGTGGTCGCCGTACTGGCGGCCGCCACGATCGTTGAGAAATTCCAGGGCACGTCGTACGTGGCAGAGCACGTCTACGGCGCCTGGTGGTTCACGGCACTATGGACGCTGCTGACGGCCGTGGCTGTCTTCTACTTTGTCAAGCAACGCGTGCGCCGACCCTCCGTCGTCGTACTGCACCTGTCGTTCGTCGTTATACTCGCCGGAGCACTGCTCACACACCTCACCTCATGGAAAGGCATCGTGCACCTGCGTGAGGGAGACACCGAGAGCCGGTACATGACGGAGGACGGACACCTCCATCCGCTACCTTTCAAGATCAAGCTAAACGACTTCCGAACCATCTATCACGAGGGCACGCAGGCACCCTCCGACTACGTCTCCGAACTGACCATCAACGGACAGCCGGCCACCGTATCGATGAACCAGATTGCATCGGCCCACGGAGTGCGCATCTACCAGAGCAGCTACGACAGCGACCAGAAAGGATCCGTACTGGCAGTGAACAGCGACCCCTGGGGCATACCCGTCACCTATCTGGGCTATGCACTGCTCTTCGTGGCGCTCGTCTGGATACTCATCGACCCTCGTGGCGCCTATCGGCAACTGCTGCGGAGAGTGGCGGCAGTCGCTCTGCTCTGCTTCGTATGCAGCCACACCGTGGCAGCACCCAGAGTGCTGCCCGAAGAGACGGCCGACCGCTTCGCACGCCTCTTCGTGGTCTACAACGACCGCGTCTGCCCAATGGAGACCTATGCCCTCGACTTCACCAAAAAGCTCTGCGGACGCCGATACTATGGACAATACTCGGCCAACCAAGTGCTGACGGGCTTTATCTTCTTCTACGACGACTGGAGCCGCGAGCCGCTCATCAAGGTCAAGAGCAGCAGCCTGAAGCAGCAGCTGCGCCTGCCCGACCGCGCCAGCCTCAACACGTTTTTCAACAGCAACGGGTATATCCTCGGGCCACACCTGCAGAGCAAGGAAGCCATGAAGATCGACGAGCGCGTAGAGCTCATCATGGAGCTCCATCAGGGCACGCCGCTGAAAATATTCCCCTATACGGCGCCCGACTCGCTGGCTGCCGTGAAATGGTACGCGCCCACCGACCCGCTGCCCGACAGTATCGACAGCGAGCACGAGAAGTACATCCGCGAGGTGTTCACACTGCTCAACGGAGAGGTGCAGACGGGCAACTACAAGCGTGCCGACCAGTTCCTCGACAAGATGCTCGAGTATCAGCTCACCTTCGGCCGCGCGTCGCTGCCGTCGGCACTACGCCAGCAGGCCGAGCACATCTATAACAAGGTGCCCTTCGCCACCATGCTGTTCATGGTATGCCTCACCATCGGCATGCTGATGTTTGTCATGCTGATGGCAAAGCCAAAATTCATCGAGGGGAAAGGAAAGAAACTGGCCGTCGGGCTCCTGCTGGCATGCTTCGCCGCCCTCACCTGCTGCTTGGCACTACGCTGGATGACGACGGGCCACATACCGATGGCCAACGGCTACGAGACGATGATATTCCTGGCATGGGCCGTCATGCTGCTGTCGCTCATCGCCAGCCGCCGATTCCCCATCATGCTCACGTTCGGATTCCTGCTATCGGGATTCTTCCTGCTGGCGAGCCATATCTCGCAGATGGATCCGAAGATCACACACCTCATGCCAGTGCTCAACTCGCCGCTGCTGACGCTACACGTGAGCATCATCATGATGGCCTATGCGCTGCTATCGCTGACGTTCATCAGCGCCATCGTGGCACTCTGCCGCAAACGGATGGCAGAGCAGCTGCAGCTACTCAGCCTGCTGATGCTCTACCCCGCCCTCACCTGCCTGGGCTTCGGCATATTCATAGGCGCCATCTGGGCAAACGTCTCGTGGGGCACCTATTGGTCGTGGGATCCGAAGGAGACGTGGGCACTGCTTACCTTCATGGTCTACGCCGCGCCGGCCCACCGCTCACTGGGCTTCTCCGTAAAGGGCTATCACGCCTACATGGCGCTGGCGTTCCTCACCATCCTCATGACTTATTTCGGAGTGAACTACTTCCTGGGCGGCATGCATTCGTATGCCTAGCGCATCGTTTCAGCAACAAGCTCATAGGCCAATGCCGTAGGAAGGCGACGCTGGTGCCGTAGGAAGGCGATGCCGGTGCCGTAGGAAGGCGACGCCGGTGCCGTAGGAAGGCGATGCCGGTGCCGTAGGAAGGCGATGCCGGTGCCGTAGGAAGGCGACGCCGGTGCCGTAGGAACGACGATGCTGGTGCCGAGGGAACAGGCGGAAAGTACCATACCAGCGGGATGAAACGTGGTGTTGGCAATAAAAAGACCTCACTACCTCCCTCAATCGCTGGAAATGCCTTTACAGACAGGTAATCCGCGAAGGGAGGTGATACGTAACACCTCCCTGACACCTCACTCGGATGGAAAAGCGATGGTGAGGAGAGCGAAGGGAGGTGTTAGGGAGGTCTTTTGACAGCACCTCCCTTCTGAAAACGCCTTTATATAGAGGACTCTTGAGCGATTGAGGGAGATGGTGAGGTGTTTTTAAGATACTCGGCAAAAATGCGGGCAGCACTCTCCACCTTTGCTGCACAGGGACGCTTACGGTAGTACTCGGCCGTGCGGGCAGAGGCGACATAGCTCGAATGGGCCTTCTCACTGCCCTTCAACCCGAGAATCTCCGCACAGATGAGGCTGCCGTTCTGCTGCCGCGACTGCTCCAGCAGTTCCTGCACAACCTTATAGCAGGCCGACTTCCCCTCACGGTCGCTGCCTTCGGTCTGTCCGCAGTCGAGGCCAACGAGCATGACGATAGCAGAGACAGCGCCGCACATCATCCGCATCCTGCCCACACCGCCACCGAAGCCTGCCGCCACTCGCTTAGCCAGCTGGTCGTCCATACCGTAGAGGTCGGCAAAAGCCGCCACCACACTCTGACAGCACCCGTAGCCCTCCATAAAATTGTCGACGGCACGTCGCACGCGCTCGTCGAGCTCTTCGTTTGATATCACCATTTGTAACAATTTGTTTTCTTTGCCTGCAAAGTTACGAAATAATTCTGCAATAGCAGGCGCTCTTCCGGATTTATTTCCTATCTTTGCACAAAAATAGCATGTCATGAAAAGAATAGCACTCCTCATCTGCATGGCCATCAGCACAGCGATGGCAACAGCCCAAGGTTCGAAACCCACGTTCCAGACAACCGACAACGGCCGGCTCCTGATCACAGTAGGACAACTCGCGATGACCATCGACGCTGAGCACGGCGGAAAAATCCTCTCCTTCAAGCGCGGCGAGCAGGAGATGATCTCGCAGTCGCGATTCCCAGAGTCGTACGGAAGCACCTTCTGGACGAGTCCGCAGAAGGAATGGAACTGGCCTCCCGTGCCCGAATACGACAAGCAAGCCTATACGGTGGAGAAGCAGGCCGACCGCTTCGTGCTCACCAGCCAGGTGTCGCCACGCCTGAAATTCCGCATCCGAAAGGAGTTCACCGTCGACGCCGAACGTGAGACCATCGTCGTAGCCTATTCCATCATCAACGAGGACAGCATCGAGCGGCGCGTCGCTCCCTGGGAGATCACCCGCGTGACGAATGCCGACGGCACCATCTTCTTCGATGCACCACTGGAGTCGGTCACGCCGGCCGACCTCATGACTTTCGAGCAGACGCACGGCGCACTGTGGTATAAGACTGACGAGGCACCACAAAACCGCAAGATCAATGCCGACGGACACGGATGGCTGGCCTATGCCTGCGGAGGTCTGCTACTCGTAAAGCATTTCGACGACCTGCAGCCCTCGCAGCCCGCCCCCGGCGAAGCTGAGGTGCAGGTATACGTCAATCGCGGCAAGACCTACATCGAGCTCGAGAGCCAAGGCGCCTACACCAGCCTGGCACCCAATGAGCAGCTCACGTGGACCGTGCGCTGGCAGCTGCTACCCATCGACACCGCCACGCCCTCCAAGCAGCTGGTCAGGCTGGCAGCTGGGAAATAGGTGCACAGTGAAGATCCTCGAAGTATGACAACCTACACAAAATTCAAGGAATACATTTGGCTTGTAAACACCATCTATCAAGCCAGAAGTATTACGCTCGCAGAGATTAACGAGAAGTGGCTGCAAACAGAAATGAGCGAGGGAGTTCCCTTGTCTCGTACAACCTTCCATCGCCATCGTATTGCCATTGAGGAAATTTTTGGCCTCTTCATTGAGTGCGACAAGAAGAATGGCAATAAGTACTATATAGGCAATGATTACGTACTTCGTGAGGACTCTGTACAGAATTGGATGCTATCTACACTCAACGTTAGTAATCTGTTGAGCGAGTGTCAGAGTCTCACTCATCGTATTCTACTGGAGAATGTGCCATATGGGGGAGAAACGTTGCAGCAAGTTATCAAGGCCATGAAAGAGAATCGTATGATCTCCTTGACCTATCGTAGATACGGCTCCCCTGATACTGGCTCCTATCAGTTAGCGCCTTATTGTGTAAAGTTGTTCCATCAGCGTTGGTATCTGTTGGCCTGTTTCGAAAGCG
>CAMNHM010000023.1 GCA_946539475.1 uncultured Prevotellaceae bacterium
TCCTTCAGCTGCAGCTCGGTGTCGATGATCTCCTTGTCGCGGATGGGGTCGATGGAGCCGTCGACGTGCGTGATATTCTCGTCCTCAAAGCAGCGCAGCACGTGGATGATGGCATCCGTCTCACGGATATTGCCTAGGAACTTATTGCCCAGGCCCTCACCCTTCGAGGCACCCTTTACGAGTCCTGCTATATCGACGATCTCGCACGTTGCAGGGACGATGCGCCCTGGATGGACGAGCTCTGCCAGACGGGTCAGGCGCTCGTCGGGGACGGTGATGACGCCCACATTGGGCTCTATCGTGCAAAACGGAAAGTTGGCTGCCTGCGCCTTTGCGCTCGACAGACAGTTGAACAGTGTCGACTTACCTACGTTAGGCAGTCCTACGATACCACATTTCAATGACATTAGTTTTATTTACGATTTACGAATTTTCGATTTTCGATTGCAAAGGTACGAATAAGTGAGAACAATACAAAATAAAAAGGTCACTTTTTGTTTTTATTGTCAAACGGAAGTACCTTCGGCACAGGCGCAACTCTGCTATTTTGCTATTTTGCGACGACGACGCGCGCGTTGCCGTCGTCACGTCGTACGATATTGAGACCTGGCTGTAGCTGCTGCAGGCGGATGCCGCCTAGCGTGTAGACGACAGCCGGCATGGAGAGGGCATCGGCAGGCGTTGGTGCGACGGACGCCTGGTAGTCGAGCTGCCTGGCGAAGGCGTAGATCTGCTCTTGCGTCAGCGTGACGAACGTCTGGGCATAGCCGTTGCCGGCTGAGTAGGACTCGTCCTCGTAGAGGATGGCGAGGTCGCCGTCAGCCAGCCGCACCATCGTCGAGTAGGCCGCCCCACCCGGCTGTATAGTCATCATGTCTGTCCAGGTCTTGCCCTCGTCGATGCTCATGGCGAGCGTGAGGTTCTCGCGTGCCGCCGACTTGATGTAGGTGTGGAGCATGATGTCGGGCTCGCCCTGCGTCCTGCGGCTGTAGTAGAGGATGTCGGCATTGCAGGCGTTGCCGCTGATCTGGCTGTTTCGCCACGACGTGCCCCACTCCGTTGCGTCGGCGCAGCCCGTGTTGAATCCGCGGGCTCCCGTATGGCGTACAGAGAGCAGCAGGCGTCCGTCGTTGAGCTGCTCTAGTTTCGACTCGTCGCAGCCGGAATATGCTTTCGCGGGTCCCAACGTCCAGTGCTCGCCCTCGTCGCTGGAGCTGATGATGTAGCATTGTGGCGACGACTGGTCGGCGTAGCTGAGGCAATTGTTGGTGAACATCACCGTGCCGTCCTTAGTCGTGAGTCCCTTGCCTGATGAGATGAAGTTGCCATAGAATCCCAGCTGGTTCGACTTGTTGTTGGCGGCATCCGTGAAGTTCTTCGTGTATAGCTGTCGTGGGGCCGTCCAGGTGAGTCCGCCGTCGTCACTGGTGCTGATGGCAGCGTGGCGCATACCGTTCCAGTACATCACCGAGCCGGCAGCCATCACGCAGATGAGGCGCCCGCCCTGTGTGCGTGCCAGTGCCGGGTCGCCATAGCCGTAGCTGGCAGTCGTCCTGCCGTCGCCGACGGCGATGATGTTCTGTGGCGACCAGGAGCGTCCGCCGTCAGTGCTGCGACGTATGCTGACGTCGATCTTATGGTCGCCCAGGTCGGCATTGCTGTCGTAGCGACGGTCGCTGGCGACGACGATGTTGCCCTCGCCGTCGAGCACCATTGCGGGTATGCGGTAGTAGCGGCAGTCGTCGGTGGTGGGCACGTAGGCGATGCTCTTCACGTCGAAGATGCGGGCCTCGCTACGTGGGTCGCCGGCGTTCGAGGGCACGTCGATGGTCTGCTCCTTGCCTTCGTAGGTGTAGGTGACGCTGGTGAGCGCTGCGTCGACGACGTCAGCGAGACGTGCCTCGGCCTTCATAGCAGCAGTGACATAGAGGTAGTTGGCGCCGCTCTTCAGCTGAAAGTCGCTGAGGCTGATGGTCAGTGATTTATCCACTATCGTCGATTGCCCGAGGAGTGCGGCGTTGCTGTCGGCATAGAACTCGGTATTGTCTGTCTGGTAGACGTCGATACGGCTGACGTAGTCGCTGGTGTTGCCCTTCAGCGTGATGCCCAGCTGGCGGACGACGGCGGGGATGTTGCCAGGTATACCTACCCGCAGCAGCAAGGCGCGCTCCTCGTTGCGCCCCACGGTGTGGTAGCCCTGACGGACGGAGATGTCGCGCTCGGTGAGCGTCGTCACGCCGTTGATAATCTCCTGGCGCACCTCGTCGCTGACAGCCTTACCCTTCACGAGCGTGTAGGGAACGCCCTGGTCGCTGGCGGAATAGTAGGAGATGATGGGGCCCGTATAGCCGTTGCTGGTCGACATATAGATGCCTCCCTCGGTGGTGCGCAGGGAGTAGGTCGTTGAGGAGAGCTTCGTCAGCGTGATGCCCGTCTTCTGCTGGGTGAACACCCACGTATAGCCGCTGTAGGAGCCCATCTCGCTGGTGGGCTCGACGAAGGCGTGGCGACCAATATTATAGAGGTTGTAGTCGCCTCGCTCAGTCTTGACGAACACCCATTGGTAGTTCTCAGCCGACGGCTTCGAGTCGTTCTTGCCCGTCGACCAGACGAAGTCCTGCGAGTCGTCGGGGCTGTAGTACGACTTTCCGCGACCGTGGGCGTTGACGATCTCGTAGGCCGTCCATTCCTCTATCGCCTGCTCCTCGTGGTGCTCCTGCAGATCGACGGCATAGAGCTGGTAGCACTGGGCGCTGCCCACCGTAGAGTTGACCGTAGAATAGAGGTAGACAGCCGACGACGCACGGTCGAGGCCGTAGGTCACGCCGTTGGTCTCCGTGCGTGGGAAGACGTAGCCCTCGCTGTTGAACGCCAGCGTGTAGCTGCCCGCCGTCTCTGAGGAGTAGGCAGTGGCGTTGCCTGTGGCGCGGGGGAAGTAGCGTCCCGTCGATGTCTGTATACGCCACGTGCCGTCGCCGTTCTTCAGCAGCCTGACGACGTAGCTGGTGCTCGTCGAGCCGTTCAGTGCCTGGTAGCTCAGCCCGTTGAGCATCAGTTTGTGGTCCTTTGCCTCCTCGATGCAGCAGTTGTTGCGCGGCTGGAAGATGAGGTAGTAGCCCCCGTCGGCGATGAGGCTCTCCGAGGTGACTTGTTCGCCAACGGCAATCTGGTATGCAGTATCTGTGATGGGCCACTGCAGCTCGTCGGCTGCCATAGTGGGTAGACTCGTCAGCACGCCTATTAGGCAGGCGTTCAGCGTGGTAAGGATGGTGGTTAGTCGGTTCATAATATCAGCGTTTTAGAGTTACTCCCCTCCCTTCCGCTCGGGCTCTGCTCGCTTGCTACCGAAGGGACGCAAGAAGAGGAGGGGCAGGTGCGGGCTCTGTATTGTTATTACTCATGTTCGTTTTCGTTAACGAAAAGTTTGCTGCAAAGTTACAAAAAAGTACGCGGACAGCCAAATACTTTCCTGAAAAAGTCAGGGCGGTTTTTGGCTTATAAATCAGGGCGGCTCGCAAGTATGGTTGTTTCTGCTTGCAACTATGGTAGTTTTTGCCAGCAAGTATGGTAGTTTCTGCTCGCAAGTATGGTAGTTTCTGCTTGCAAGTATGGTAGTTTCTGCCAGCAAGAATGCTACTGTCTCCCCGCCCGTATCAAACGAGCGTGTCGTCCATCCGCGACGAACGTGACGTCCATCCGCGACGAGCGTGACGTTCCATCCGCGACGAGCGTTTCCTCCATCCGCGACGAGCGTGACGTTCCATCCGCGACTAGCGTGTCGTCCATCCGCTACGAGCGTGTCGTCCGTCCGCGACGAGCGTGCAGAGGGTGCCTACCTGACCACAAACTTCTTGCCGCCGCTGACATAGATGCCTGGTGGAAGCGCCTCGCGGGAGGGCATGAGGCGCCCGTCGAGGGTGTAGATGGTGGAGGGTGGAGGGTTGAGGGTGGAGGGCGGAAGGAAAATCGACTCGGGCTCGCGTGGAGGGGCCTGGATGCCGATGGTCATGTCTTGGTAGAAGTTGAAGCGATAGCCGTCGGGGTCGAGCTGCGCGATGTCGTAGTAGCCGTCCTGCTGTCCGTTCCATCCCCAGTTCACGTGCACGAAGCCGTCCTCGCGATAGCCGTCGACGACGAAGGAGTGGGCATACGATCCGCGGCTTAGGCTGAGGTCGATGGCTTCGTAGAAGATGGGCCGCCCTTCCGACAGTTCGCGATAGACCATATCCATCCATTGGCGCTCTGTGTAGAGATAGCGTATCTTCGTCTCTATCAGGCTGGTATCATAGCGGAAGTTGCGCCCCAGGGCTTCGGCTGTGGCGAAGTTGGTGGTGGCGGATGCCGACTGCCCGAAAAACATCTGGCTGGCTACGGCACAGTGGTAGAGCAGCTCAGCCACTGTCCTACCCTCTCGCTCCGTATATTCCGTCGAGCTGTAGTCGTCGAGCATCGCGTCGTAGTCGTAGGAAGCCTGGCTGAAGTCGACTGTGAACGTGTGGCTGTTGGCTGAAGCCAGCGGATAGACGACGCTTGCCGTCCCGTCGCCCTCGAGGGGCCAGCGGTGGTAGCGCATGATTTGGCCAATGGCGACAGCCACGCAGCCCACGCGGCAGTGGTCTTCGTCAGGCTGGTAGCCTCCCCAGGGCGTAGGACTGGTGAGCGGGCACATGTAGTTGTAGGGCGCGCGCTGCCCCCAGCTGGAGGTGATGAGCGGCCCTGCCTGAGGAGGATATCCAAGCTCCTCAGGGGGAATGACGGCATGGACAATGCTGCTGAACGTCAGACAGATGGCCATCATCAGAAGGGTAGGGAAGAGTCGACTTCTAAGCATCATTCAAAGCCAGCGATATAGTCGATGCCCAGCTTGCCCTCTACCACCTGAGCCTCGTAGCTCTCGCCCTCTTCGACGTCGTTGAAGAAGGCAGGAGCGTCGTCTTCGTAGAAGTTGTAGGTGCTGTTGTCGTCGTCGAAAGTCACGCGCAGCAGGTATTTTGTCTCGCTGTGGTGCTCTGTCTGCCTGCCACGTTTCCTGTAGTTTCCTGTCTCTGACTCTTCGTCCTCATCGACGACGGTGTCCCATTCGCGGGTGTTCACGCTCTTCGCCGTGATGGTGCAGGGGCGCACCTTCGTGGCGTCCTTGCCGCTGAGCCTTACGTTCAGCCCCTCGTAGGCATTGCCATAGAGATAGCTTCCCAGGAAGAGCGCGATGCTGACGCCGAGGGCGTAGAGCGACGGCTTGAGGATTATCTTCCAGAAGAGCCCTACGATGGTGGCGACGAGGGGTAGGAGGGTGAACAGCGCGATGTAGTTGGACACCTCATTGGTAAAGGAATTGAGTATCAACACTTTGTTGCCATCGCGGAAGGCGAGGTAGAGTACTACTCCTATGCCCAGGAAGGGCACGACGGTGAAAAGCCACGGGCGCAGCTTGCGCAGCTGTGCGTTGGTGAACAGTGGTTCGTCTTTCTTTTTCTTTGCCATTGCCGTATTATCTCATGTTTTTAGCTCCTAAAGAGTCCTTTCCCTAGTGTGCCTCCAGCCAGTTTTTGCCAAAGCCGCTGTCGGCAATGAGGGGCACCTGCAGCTGGATGGCGTTCTCCATCTCTTCGAGGACGATGTGCTCTACCTGGTCGTGCTCTTCGGGATAGACGGAGAAGTTGAGTTCGTCGTGCACCTGGAGGATCATCTTCGAGCGGATGCCCTCGCGCTGGAATCGCTCGAAGATGCGGATCATGGCCACCTTGATGATGTCGGCAGCAGTGCCCTGGATGGGTGCATTGATGGCGTTTCGCTCGGCGAAGCCGCGCACGGTGGCGTTCTGCGAGTTGATGTCGGGCAGGTAGCGCCGGCGTCCAAAGAGGGTGGTGACGTAGCCGCGCTGGCGTGCCTCCTCCTTCGCGCGTTCCATATAGTCGTGCACCTTGGGGAAGGTGTCGAAGAAGCCGTCGAGCAGCAGTTTCGACTCGTCGCGCGTGATGCCCAGGCGCTCAGAGAGCCCAAAGACGGTGATGCCATAGATAATGCCAAAGTTGGCTCGCTTCGACTTCGTTCGCTCGTCGCGGGTGACCTCTTCGATAGGCTTCTTGTAGATGTTCGAGGCGGTGGCGGCGTGTAAGTCCTTGCCTTCGCGGAAGACGCTGATCATGTGTTCGTCGCCACTGAGATGAGCCATCACGCGCAACTCAATCTGACTGTAGTCGGCTGAAAAGAATTGACAGCCAGGCTCTGGTACGAAAGCCTTTCGAATCTCCTTTCCATCTTCGCCCCGCACGGGGATGTTCTGCAGGTTGGGATCGCTCGAGGAGAGGCGCCCAGTAGCTGTGACCGTCTGGTTGAACGACGTATGGATGTGTCCTGTGCGCTTGTTGATGAGCGAGGGTAGGTTGTCGACGTAGGTGCTCAGAAGCTTTTTCAATCCTCTGAAAGCCAATATGTCGGCAACGATCTCGTGCTTTCCTTGCAGCTGCGTGAGCACTTCCTCGCTGGTGACGAACTGCCCTCTCTTCGTCTTCTTTGGCTTCTCCACGATTTTCATCTTATCGAAGAGGATATCGCCCACCTGCTTGGGCGACGAGATGTTGAACTGCTCACCTGCCAGCTCGTAGATGCGCGTTTCAATCTCCCTTAGACGGGCGGTCAAATCTTTTGACGTCTGAAGCAGCGACTCCGTGTCGAGCACCACGCCGTTCATCTCCATCTCTGCCAGTACGGGCATCAGCGGCATCTCTATCTTGTAGAACAGCTCCTCGCATTCGCGCTTCTTCAGCTCTGGCTCCAGGCGATTCTTCAACTGGAGTGTGATGTCGGCATCCTCGCAGGCATATTCATGGACGAGGGTGGGGGGGAGGTCGCGCATCGATCGCTGACCTTTTCCTCGTGGACCTATTAGCTCTTCGATGTGGATGGTCTGATAGTGGAGGTAGGTTTCAGCCATGTAGTCCATGTTGTGACGAAGCTCCGGCTGGATGAGATAATGGGCTATCATCGTGTCCCACATAGCACCTTGTAATCGGATGTTATAGTTTCTTAAAACTTCTAAATCGTACTTCAGATTCTGCCCGATCTTCAAAATTTCTGGTTCTTCATATACTGATTTGAAGATATTAACAATTCGCAACGCTTCTTCACGTTTGCGCGGAATCGGCACGTAATATGCCTCGTGTTCCTCTACGGCGAAGCTCAAACCGACCAATTCTGCGTCGATGGCGACGGTAGATGTGGTTTCCGTGTCTAGACTGAGAAATTTTTTTGTCCTGAAAAAATCACAAATCCGATGCATTTCGCCCTCATCTTCAATGAGTTGGTAGTTGTGAGGGGTCGTTTTAAGGGTCTCAAATTGGGCGTTTTTTTGATCTCCCGACCCGTCGGCTTCAATTTCTTCGAAAAATGAGAGCTGTGAATTTACAGGTTTTGGCTTATTTTGCGATTTTTTAAGAATACGGTCTGCGAGTGCCTTAAACTCTAATTCCGCAAAGAGTTTTCCTAACTTCTCCTTGTCGGGCTCCTTCATGCGTAGTGCTTCGAGGTCGAGGTCGACGGGCACATCCGTTTTGATCGTTGCAAGGAAGTACGACATACGGATGTCGTCAACGTGCTCCTCCACCTTTTTCTTCAGTGCACCCTTCAGCTCGGCTGTCCGTTGTAGCAGTTGGTCGACGGTGCCAAAATCCTTGATCAGCTTGGCAGCTGTCTTTTCGCCTACCCCAGGACAGCCAGGGAAGTTGTCGGCAGAGTCGCCCATGAGTGCCAAGAGGTCGATCACTTGGGTAGGGGAGGCGATGTCGTATTTCGCGCATACCTCCTCTGGGCCCATCACTTCGTAGCCTCCTCCGTGGCGTGGGCGGTAGATCTTAGATTGCTCGCCAACGAGCTGCCCGTAGTCCTTGTCAGGCGTGAGCATATAGGTCTCGATACCCTCGATGGAATCAGCCTTTTTTGCCAGCGTACCGATCACGTCGTCAGCCTCATAACCCTCTGCCTGCAATACGGGTATGCGGTAGGCTTCGAGCAGTTCTTTGATGATGGGAACAGCCTTGCGGATATCCTCGGGTGTGGCTTCGCGTTGTGCTTTGTACTCAGGAAATGCCTCGCTCCGAAAGGTTGGTCCGTGAGGGTCGAAGGCAACACCTAGATAGGCGGGATGCTCCTTTTCAATGACTTCCTGAAGGGTGTTGACAAAGCCTATGATGGCGCTTGTGTTGAGTCCCTTGGAGTTGATGCGTGGGTTCTTGATGAAGGCGTAGTACGACCGGTAAATCAGTGCGTAGGCGTCGAGAAGGAATAGTTTATCCATACGTTTTCTGAATTTTGGTGTAAAATTACTAAAAAAATTCGCAATACTCGGATATTTTCACTAATTTTGTCACAAAATTCTTCGATTATGGATTCTTTGACCCTCATTAAGCGTCCTATAGAGCGTGAAACAGCTGAATTTGTGGATCGTTTCAATGCCGCACTCACCCATGAGAAAGGGCTCCTGGGGAATGCGCTGTGGCATATCCGTCAGCGTGGTGGCAAACGTATGCGCCCATTGCTGACGTTGTTGCTTGCCAAGAACTATGGTGAAATAACTGATGTGACCCAAAATGCCGCCCTTGGCCTCGAGCTGCTTCATACGGCTTCGCTCGTCCACGACGATGTGGTGGATGAGAGTCTTGAGCGTCGTGGTCAGCCTTCGATGAATGCCAGCTATAATAATAAGGTGGCAGTGCTCGTTGGCGACTATATACTCTCGACGGCGCTTTTGCACATCTCAAATACTGGTAACAAGCAGATAATGGCTAACATCTCGCAGCTGGGTCAGACGCTTGCTGCAGGCGAGATCCTACAACTGTCTAATACTCAGAATGCTGATTTCTCTGAGAAAGTCTATTACGACGTAATCAAAAAGAAGACGGCATCGCTCTTCGAGTCGTGTGCCGTGATGGGTACACTGTCTGTCGGAGCTTCTGAGAGCGACGTGGAGCGCGCCCGTCAGTTTGGCTCTTCGCTTGGAATGATGTTCCAGATACGTGATGATATCTTCGACTATTATGACTCGCGCGAGATAGGAAAACCCACAGGCAATGATATGGCTGAAGGAAAGCTGACTCTGCCTGTGCTCTACGCCCTGCGCAATTCTCCCTACGACTCGATGATCACGCTGGCAAAGAAGGTAAAGCTTGGCACGATCAATAGCGATGAAATCGCTGTTTTGGTTGATTATACGCGTCAGAACGGAGGCATCGAATACGCTGAACAGCGTATGCTGGATTTCTACAAACAGGGTATGACCTTTATCGATGAATGCGTAAAAAGAGCCGAGATACGCGACGCGCTCGTCACCTATCTCGACTATGTCATGAAGCGTCACTATTAACGCTCAGGTGTTTTTGCCTGAAGGAGAGTGGGGTAGGGGTGATGTTCTTAGAAGAACTTCACCTCTTCACCCAGTACTTCGCTCAGCAGCAGGTTGGCAAGTCTCGAAGTACCTAGGCGCAAGTATTTGTTTGTTAGCCATTTCTCGCCAAGCACCTCTTTCACGATGGTGTAGTAGATAAGGGCATCCATCACGGAATTCAGTCCGCCAGCGGGTTTGAAGCCAATCATTATGCCCGTTTGTTCGTAGTATTCCTTGATGGCCTGGCACATCACGTAAGCTGCCTCTGGCGTTGCTGCTGGCTCTAGTTTGCCAGTGGAGGTCTTGATATAGTCGGCGCCAGCATACATGGCCAGAATAGAGGCTATCTTGATGTTCTTTGCCGTCTTCAGGCATCCCGTCTCGAGAATCACCTTCATGTCGTGCTCTCCGCATGCCTCTTTCTGCTGCTGTATCTCGTCTACCACCGTCTCGTAGTCGCCCTCAAGGAAGCTGCCAACGGGCTGCACGATATCAATCTCTGTTGCACCGTCCTTGATAGCGAGCGACGTTTCGACGGTCTTGATCTCGATGAGCGATTGTGATGATGGGAAACTGCCTGATACACAGGCAATCTCTACGCCGTCGACCTCTAGTGTCTCTGCCACTGTACGTGCAAACCGTGGATAGACGCAGATGGTGGCAACGTGGGGTAGGTCTGGGTAGGTCTCGTCGAACTTATTCACCTTTTCTGTAAAGGCCATGACGCTCGTGTCGGAGTCGGTGGTCTTCAGTGTGGTAAGCTCGACGCTGCCCATGAGGAATTTCTTCACTTCGACAGTGTCGTTTTCGTGTACTTTCTCAGCAATGATTTTCTTTACAGCATTGCTGACCTCCTCGTCGCTGATGTCGAGGTTGTACTTCTTCAGAGCCTCTTCGATGTGGCTCACTGGGTGAGCATGATGCTCATGGTCATGCTCATGATGATGTTGATGTTGTTCTGCCATAGTGGTTTATGCTTGTAATTTTGGGTTTGCAATATGTCGTAGTGAGTCGCGACGCGTCTTCTTCTCGATGCTTTTCTGCAGCTCTTCAGTAAGGTCAACACCCGTCTGGTTAGCCAGGCAGAGGAGTACCCATAGCACGTCAGCCATCTCTTCTCCCAGGTTGTCCCTTTCTCCCGGTTTGAAACTTTGGTCGCCATATTTTCGTGCCATTACTCTGGCGAGCTCGCCTACTTCCTCTGTGAGTACTGCCATATTCGTCAGCTCAGAGAAATAGCGCACGCCGTATTCTTTAATCCACTGGTCTACAGCCTCTTGGGCCTCATGTATAGTTAGGTGTTTCATGTTCTTCGCGATCTCGTTTTTTATTATATCTGTTGAATAGGATGAAGCCGATCATGACGAGGAAGCCAATGACGACATCGATGATGTAGAATTTGTAGTACAGGTAGAATCGCTGCAGCGAGCTCAGCGGAGTGCCGTCGAAGAAGTATAATTCTTCCTTACGTTTTTCGCCGTCGATATCTTGGCTGGCGTACACTACGTGGTGGTTGATGAATCCCATGACTGTTAAGCGGTCATTCTCGTCGATGCAGTGCTCGCTGCGTAGCAGCTCGTTGCCCTTGGCGTCGAGGAGGATGTGGGTGAGGTTCATCTTCTCCGCCTCGTCTTCCCACACGTAGCAGACGGCCAGTGTGTGACCGTCGTCGATGCTGATGAGCTCGACTTTGGTATAGTCCTGATTGATGACTGTAGAGCCATCGTTCTGTCGCACTACTCCATACCATTTCATACCATAACGGCCATCAATGCTATCTACTTTAAACCATTGATTATCACCCTCTTCGGTAAATTCATCTTCGAGGTGTAAGCGAGGTGTCAATTGTGCAATGGATGGTGTCAGGCGGAGTGCTGCGATGTATCCGCTGCCAAACCAGACGGCCAGGCAGATCAAGACGTACTGCACATTGAATCGCTTTTTCATTTTTCACTCTTTGTTCTTTGTGTCCACGCAGATTGTTACAGGTCCGTCGTTCAGTAGTTCGACCTTCATGTAGGCGCCAAATTCTCCTGTCTTCACTTCTTTGCCTAGAGCTAAGCTCAGTTTCTTGCAGAAGTCCTCGTAGAGGGGTATGCTTACCTCGTGACGTGCTGCGCGAATCCACGACGGACGATTGCCTTTTTTGTAGCTTGCATAGAGTGTGAACTGGCTAACAACAAGTGCCTCTCCGCCAATGTCCATGATCGAACGGTTCATGACGCCATTCTCGTCGTCGAAGACCCTCAGCCCGATGAGCTTGTGCACCAGCCAGTCTATGTCTTCTGAGGTGTCTTCCTCGCAGATGCCTAATAGCACCAGGAATCCCTCTTTGATGGCTGATTTTGTTGCTCCTTCGATGCTGACGGATGCGTGTGTAACACGTTGTATGACTGCTCTCATTTCTTATTTTTGGGCAAAGTTAATCATTTATTTTGGTATCGCCAAATTTTTATGATTCGTTTTCTGGATGAAAATGCCGATAGATGATGTCAGCCTTTGTCTTTCCTATCGTCGATGTGAGTGTTTCTAAGTCTGCCTCACGTATCTTTTTAACTGATTTCAGGCTGTTTAAGAGGCTGTCACGCGTTTTTGGACCTATGCCTGCAATGTTGTCCAGCTCGCTTGTCAGCGCGTGTTTAGAGCGCTTCTCACGGTGGAAAGTGATGGCGAAGCGGTGTACTTCGTCCTGCAGTCTTGTAAGTACGTGGAAGAGCTCGGAATCCGTCTTTAGGGCGACGGACATCGGTGGGAATCCGTAGAGCAGTTCGTTGGTGCGGTGACGGTCGTTTTTTGCCAGTCCGGCGATGGGAATATCGAGGTTCAGCTCATCTTGAATGACCTCGCGTATGACCTCCATCTGACCTTTTCCGCCATCAGCCACTATCAGGTTCGGCAAGGGTTGTTCCTCCTCCATCAGGCGCTTATAGCGACGACGAACTACCTCTTTCATCGAGGCATAATCGTCAGGTCCCACAACAGTCTTGATGTTAAACCGCTTATAGTCTTTCTTTGAGGGTTTCATCGATTTGAAAACGACGCATGCTGCAACGGCATCCGCGCCTGAGATGTTCGAGTTATCGAAGCATTCTATGTGGTAGGGCAGGGTAGGGAGGTGCAGCTTTTCTTGGAGTTCCTTCATCAGCCGTACCTGCTTCTGCTCGGGGTTTAGCTTCTCAGCCTGTTTCAAGCGGTCGAATTTGTATTGTTTGCCATTCATGAGTGACAGCTCTAGTAGCTTTTTCTTATCGCCACGCTGCGGAATTGTAAATATTACGCCTTCAAGGTTGATGTCAACCTCCTGTGGCACAATTATTTCCTTTGAGTTACTGTGGAATCTTTCGCGTAGCTCGACGATGCCAAGCTGTAGTAGTTCTTCGTCTGTCTCGCTTAGCTTCTTCCTATATTCGATTGTAAAGCTCTGGTTGATACTGCCATTCGATACGTGTATATAGTTGATGTAAGCCATCTTCTCGTCGCTCGTTATCGTGACTACGTCCACGTTATTGATGGTATGGCTGACCACCTCGCTATTGGTTGCAAAGTTTTCAAGTGCAATGTATTTGCGTTTGATCTCCTCTGCTTCCTCAAAACGAAGTTCTTCCGCTAACGACATCATCTCATCCTTCATTGCGTTTAGGATTTGACGGGTGTTTCCCTTGAGAATCTCTCTTGCTTGTTGGATGTTTTTTTGGTATTCCTCGTAGCTTTGCCTGCCCGTACAGGGTCCTCCACATCGCTTGATGTGATAGTCCAGACAGACTTTGTATTTCCCTTCCTCAACCCCCTCTTTTGTGATGGGCAGATGGCAGGTGCGTGGATGGTACAACTCTTTGATGATGTCAAGTACGGCATACATCGATGTGATATGCGAATAGGGTCCAAAATAGGTGCCCGCTTTCTTATTGATGGTGCGAGTCTTGAAGATGCGCGGAAGAAATTCGTTGGTTACGCAGATGCTTGGGTATGTCTTGCCGTCTTTCAGGAGAACGTTGTATCGCGGATTGTATTTCTTGATGAGTGAGTTCTCAAGCAGCAGCGCGTCTTCTTCCGTATTGACTACCGTGTAGCTGATGTCGCGTATCTTGCTGACCAGTACCTTTGTCTTGTATCTGTCAACTTCGGTATGAAAATACGACGATACGCGTGCTTTCAAGTTCTTCGCCTTACCCACATAAATTATGGTGTGGTCTTCGTCGTAGAACTGATAGCTGCCAGGCTTGTCTGGCAGACGGCTTACTATACCCTTTAAGTACTTGAGTCGCTTGTCGTTTTCTTCCTTTGTCATCTCTTTTGTTTCACGTGAAACTTCTTTTGGCCACGCTAGATGGTCATTAGCGTTGTTAGTTCTATTCCATCAAATAGGTCGCGCCCGTGCAATCCTTCGTCTCTGATTTCGATGATGAAGTTGATGTAGGTTTTTTGGGGATGGAAGTGTTGTACAAGCTTATAGGCAGCCTTGGCCGTACCTCCAGTTGCCAAAAGGTCGTCGTGGATGAGTACGACGTCGTCTTCGTTGATGGAGTCGATATGCATCTCTATCGTGTCGACGCCGTATTCTTTGCTAAACGACTCCTTGATGACGGTAGCAGGCAGCTTGCCTGGTTTCCTGGCTAGAACGATGCCGCATCCCAAGCGCCCTGCCAGTGCTGACGCCATTACGAATCCTCGGCTCTCGATTCCAACGATCTTTGTGATGCCCTTGTCCTTGTAGAGGGCTTCTAGCTCGTCGAGCATAATCTGTACACACTCAGCGTTCTTGTAGAGCGTTGTAACATCACGAAAGTTGATTCCTTTTTTGGGGAAATCTGGTATGCAACGCAGATTGTCCAGTAATACTTTGTTGTTCATCTTCAATGGATTATGGTTATGGTTTTTGTTACTTGTTTCACGTGGAACACAACCTGGGGGTTATCTTCCCATCAGCACCAGCAGCACGTTGATGTCGCTGGGCGATACGCCTGGTATTCGGCTCGCCTGTGCCAGCGTCTCTGGATCGATGGCTACGAGCTTCTGTCGTGCTTCCGTCGACAACGATTGTAGCTGGTCGTACTTGAAGTGGCCTTTGATGCGAATGTTCTCTAGGCGATGCATTTTCTCTGCTACGATCTTCTCGCGCTCGATGTAACCTTTATATTTGATTCTGATTTCTGCAGCTTCGGCAATCTCTTCCTGCCTGTTCCTTGGGTGACCGAGCAGTTCGCGTAGCTCGGGAATATAGGGCGCGAGGTTCTTAAAGTTTAGCTGTGGTCGGGCGATGAGCTCTTCCAGTTTCACGCCGAACTGCAGTGGTGTTGTCCCTAGCTGTTCCAGGATGGGGTTGATCGTTTTTGCCTTGATGGGATATGTACGGCAGAATTCCTCGATTTCTTCGATAGCTGCCTTTTTCTCCATCCACCAGTCATAACGTTCGCGCTTGGCTAATCCTAGCATGTAGGAGCGTTCCGTCAGACGGCGATCGGCATCGTCCTGTCGTAGCAGGATACGATACTCTGCACGAGAGGTGAACATGCGGTATGGCTCGTCGACGCCTTTCGTCACCAGGTCGTCAATCAGCACGCCGATGTACGACTCATCGCGATGCATCACGAATTCTCCGGTTCCACCGCATTTCATCGCTGCGTTCACACCAGCCACCAGCCCTTGTCCTGCTGCCTCCTCGTAGCCGGTTGTACCGTTCACCTGTCCAGCCATGAATAGTCCGTCGATAATCTTTGATTCCAACGTGTGTTTTAATTGTGTGGGGTCGAAGAAATCGTACTCTATAGCGTATCCCGGTCGGTAGACCTTTAGCTCTCGGAAGGCAGGTATCTGTCGTAATGCTTCTATTTGTACGTCCATCGGTAGCGACGAGGAGAACCCGTTGAGGTACATTTCGTTCGTTTCCTCTCCTTCTGGCTCCAGAAATAGTGGGTGCTGTTCGCGATCGGGGAAGGTGACGAGCTTTGTTTCTATCGATGGACAGTAGCGTGGACCTATCGATTGAATCTGACCATTATATAGTGGTGAGTCAGCAAGTCCGCTTCTCAGTATCTCGTGTACCTTTTCGTTGGTATTCACCGTCCAGCATGGCAACTGCTTGAGTTTGCGATGTCCGCCCATGTATGAGAATTGGTATGGGTGTTCTTCGCCAGGCTGAATGTCGAGTAGACTGAAGTCGACGCTCCGTTTGTCGATGCGTACAGGTGTGCCCGTTTTCATGCGCGCTGTGCGGATGCCGTGACGGGTGATGCTATCGGTGAAATCTGCCACTGCGGGCTCTGCGATGCGTCCTCCTGCTATCATTTTCCTTCCGATGTGTAGCAGTCCGTTGAGGAAGGTTCCTGCTGTCACTACCACACAACGGCTTCTGATCTCCGCTCCCCATATCGTCTTTACGCCTACTATCTGGTTACGCTCAGTCAGCAGCTCGCATACCTGGTCTTGCCAGATATCGAGATTTGGTGTCTGGTCGAGCGTTGCACGCCATTGCCAGATGAACTTTTCACGGTCGCATTGTGCTCGAGGGCTCCAGACGGCGGGTCCCTTGCCAACGTTCAGCATCCTGAATTGAATGCTAGTGGCATCGGTGACAAGGCCCATCTGACCGCCCAGCGCATCGATCTCTCGTACGATTTGCCCTTTGGCGATGCCTCCTACGGCTGGATTGCACGACATCTGTGCAATCTTGTTCATGTCCATCGTCACCAGCAGTGTCTTTGCGCCCATGTTCGCTGAGGCACATGCTGCCTCACAGCCAGCATGTCCTGCACCAATAATTATTACATCGTACTTCAGTATCATCTCAAAAGCCATAAAATCGTTGCAAAGATACAAATTTTTGTGCAAAATGTATTGCTGTTAGGAATAAATTATGTAAATTTGCCGCCGATATTATTCACCATTAAAGTAAAAGCGTATGAAAAAGAGAAGTTTTAAGGTTGCTGCCCTTCTGCTTGCGGGCACCTTCCTTTGCAGTTCGTGTATCGGCTCCTTTGGGCTGTTTAACAAGTACGAGAAGTGGCAGTGCAATATGACGAAGAGTAAGATCGTCAACGGTATTGTTGGACTGTTCCTGCAGCCCGTCGTTGGTGGTATCTGCTTCATGGTCGATGCTATTGTGCTGAATACCATTGAGTTCTGGACGGGTAACAGCCCTGTGACAGCCAACACCATCCAGACGGTGCAGGGCCAGGACGGGCGTTACTATGCCGTGAAGACGATGAAGAACGGCTATGAGGTGACCTCTCCCACTGGCGAGGTGACGCTCTTCATCCACGACGCACAGACTGATGCCTGGTCGATTACGCAGAATGGCATTACGAAGGAGATCTTCCGCTTCAATGCTGACGGCACGATCCAGGCCAACCTGCCCAATGGCCAGAAGCTGACGGTGGGCAACGACGAGGCTGGTTTGCAGCAAGTCCGTGACGCCCTTACTGCCGACAATTTCTACGCTCTGCGCTAGTCGTTGACGAGTGGCCCGTCGCAAAGAGGCATTCTTTTGCTGAGAGCGTACCACGCTTACCATAGCATAGTGGCGGACATTGACTTGCAATGTCCGCCACTTGTGCTACCAAAACAACTTGTTTTGGTCTTCAAAGTCGGCCACTTTGGTTAGCAAGATCGGCCTCTTTGCTGACCAAAACAACTTGTTTTGGTAGCGCACAAGGCTGACCAGGCGAACGTATCTCTCGAGCCTTCTGAGGTAAGGGCTGTCTCATCGGCGTACAACCACCTTGCGACCATTTGCCACGTAGATGCCCTTCTTGAGCCCCTGTGGCAGGCCGTTTTCGTCTGTCTTGCCTTCTGTAATGCGCCGCCCGTCGAGCGTGTACCACCCAGAATGTGAGGAGTTCTGTGTGCCGAGTGAAGCATTTCTCGCTGCGTTAGCATCAAAAGCGTCAGCGATGCCCGTCTCTTCGCTGCCGAAGTTCAGGTTGAAGGCACGCACAGACATTTTATCGGAAGGCTTCCCAGCCGTCAAGTCCTTCAGCTTGAAGTAGCCGCGCATGGCATTCACTGCGAAGCCAGTCTCCGTTGGGTAGTAGAGCGTGTTACTGCTGCCGAGATAGAGGTTAGTCTTCTTGTCGCCAGCCTCGTAGATACTGACGGGCGAGAAGCTTCCGATGAAGTCCATGCAGCCAGTCTCGATATTGGTGTTAGTACTGCTGACGACGACGTTGCTGAACACGGGGTTCTGCCATTCCTGACTCTCTTCGACCGAGAGCTCCGACAGCTGAACGAGTGCTACCTGTCCGCTGCCTCCCTTTTCCGTGCCGGCAGGCTCTGTCACTTCGAGGCGGAAGTAACGGTAGGCACCAGGCGTGGCGACGGCAAAGCGCTTAGCCGTCTGGTTCGCAGTCGGCATCTGGTCGGAGGTGTTGGCCTCGGCATTGCGGCTGTCAATCTCTGTCCAGCTATCGTCCAGGCTTCTCTTGGCCAGCAGCGTCCATTTCTTCGGATTGCGGTTGGGGTAGCTCTGGGTGTCTCCGCCCGTTGTCAGCGTGTAGGCCGTGATGTAAGCAGGCCGAGAAGTGGAGAACTCCGTGAAGAACGTCTCACTGTTGTTGAAGTAGGCGCACCACTTGGTATTCGTCTTGCCGTCGAACAACCTGTCGGCATTGTCGCCATTGGCACCTGGCGTGGCCTCGCCATAGTTGATTGTCAGCTCTTGATCGTTCCACTTCACGATATAGGGCTTACCTGCCTCTATAGCCGTGAGGTTGTTCTGGCTGAAATTCATTGTCAGCGTGCCGGTGCTGAACGAGGTGGACTCCAGTGTCTTCACCGTTGCCCCTTCGAGTGGCGTGTCGCCGAATGATGACAGGGGGAATGGCAGGCAGAGCGTGTTCCACGTGCCGTCGTGCCAGAAGGTGCGTCCTTGCAGGGTGACGCTGGCGATGGCCTGTCCTTCGTATGCAGCAATCAGCTCGTCGTTATTGCTGCCATCGGCCATGTATAGGCAGGGCTCATTGAACGTATCTCTCGCCCCTTCCGAACGTATCTCTCGTGCCTTCCGAACGTATCTCTCGCCTCTTCCGAACGTATCTCTCGAGCCTTCTGAACGTATCTCTCGCGAAGGGCTGTCTTATCGCAGCCGCACCTGTATCTGGGCGGGGAACATGTAGGCGGGATCGCTGCGTTCGTAGAGCGTGCGGCGCATCGTTGAGGCCAGGCGCCTGGCCTTGCCCTTGAAGAGCGTCTTCCCCTGATAGACAATCTTTACTGTCTTGTCGAGGTCTACGAGGTGGTCGTTGAGCGAGAGTGTCAGCCGTGAGTAGTCGCAGCGGGTGATGACGATGGTGTTGCTGGGCTTTCCGCTTTTCGACGGTGCTATCTGTACGCGCAGCTCTTTCCCCCTGGAGCACTCTTCGGCGGGTACGGAGAGCCAGTAGAAATGCTGGTGCAGCTCCTCCTCCTGTCGCCAGACGATGCGCTCAGGATAGGGGTTGCGCTCGTATCGGGCCATCCATTCGATGGCAGCCGCGTCCTCGAGGTCCATCCAGTGGCCCTTTCCCTCCACGATATGTCCTTCGAAGGTGTAGCCCTCGGGGTCGTCGCGGTGCAGGGAGTCCATTTCGGCTATCCGCTTTCGGCATTCGTCGTTGCGCTGGTAGGCCGCATCCTGTGCGCCGCACCAGATCATGAACGGCGTGTTGCGTAGGTTCACCAGCGACACGTCGCCGGGATGTCCCGCCATCATCGATGCGGCAGCCCATGAGTCGGCCATGCGGGGCCCCAGTCGCCACACGCCGTCGCCCCCGGCGGAATATCCCATGATGTATACGCGGTTAGGGTTGACGTTGAAGAAGGCGATGCAAAGCTGGACGATGCGTCGGTAGAACTCGTCGAATCCCGCCTGGAAGTGCATGTTCCACGCGTCGACAGGTGCTCGTGGGCAGAGGTAGACGCTGTGGTCCGGACGGTATAGGCGCCACTGGTTCTGCCACTGGCTGTCGTTGACGGCCTTGGGTGCCCCACCTCCGCCGTGCAGCGATATAAACAGCGAGCGTCCGCCGGCCGGCTCGTCGCCGATGAGTTCCCAGTGTAGGGGCATCACGAGCGAGTCGAGTCGCAGGCACATCTCGTTCCTTGCCGTCGTCAGTGCATGCTGAAGGGAGTCTTTCCATGCCGTCGTCAGTGTCTCACCGCACTGGCTGGCCTCCTGCCTCGTCAGTGCTTTCTCGCCCTGTCCTGCCTGTGCCTGTAGCGTCAGCAGGAGAAACATCAATCCGAAGAATCTTTTCATAGTCAGATACTTTTATGCCGCAAAGATACGAAAAAATAGTGAAAAGGTTGCGCAAGTTCGCGTTTTTTTGTACCTTTGCGCATCGAAAAGCCTATTGAGCAGTAAAAACAGCAAGCATCATATGTTTAAGAAACGCGACATTATTCTCCTGATGGCGGCATTGCTGACAGTCGCCTGTGGACAACGAACAGCCAGCGGACCGAAGGCCACTGATGGCGACAGCGCCACCGACGGCACTATCGAGGTGAAATATGCCACAGGCTTCACCGTCAGCGACTCTGCCGACGTGAGGCTCGTCAGTGTGTCGACGGGTGAGCGTTATGCCCTTGTCAGTAGCGACGCGACCCGTGTCGGCGACGGCTGGGTGAAGGTTGTGGTGCCCATCCGCCGCTGTATCTGTATGACCTCGTTACAGCTTTCCAACTTCACCGCGCTCGATGCCCACGACGTCGTGACAGGCATCACGGGCACGAAGAACCTCTTCAATGCCGACATCCTGAAGCGTGTCGACGACGGGCGGATGGTGAAGATCGGCATGGAAGGCAATTTCGACCCCGAGCTGGTGATGGCCGCCGCCCCCGACGTCATCTTCATCTCGCCCTTCAAGCGTGGCGGCTACGATGCCATTAAGGAGGCGGGTGTCACCCTCGTGCCCCATCTTGGATACAAGGAGCTCTCGCCGCTGGGGCAGGCTGAGTGGGTGAAGTTCGTGGGAATGTTCATTGGCAAGGAGGCCGAGGCCAACGAGCTCTTTGCCGGCATTGAGCAACGCTATAACGACCTGAAGGCGAAGGCAGCAGGCGTAGCCGAGCGCCCGACGGTCACCAGTGGCGAGATGCACTACGGCACGTGGCATGCCGTAGGCGGGAAGAACTATCTTGCCCAGATCTTCCGCGACGCAGGAGCCGACTATGTCATCGACGACGATGAGACGGCAGGCGAGGACCTGGAGTTCGAGAAGATGTATGCGCTGTCGGCCAATGCCGACTACTGGCGTATCCTGAACAGCCATCCTGGTAATTTCACCTACGACGACCTGCGTGCCCGCGAGCCTCGCAACGAGCTGCTGAAGGCGTTCCGCGAGCGGAAAGTCATCTACTGCAACATGCGTCAGACACCCTATTACGAGATATCGCCCGTCGAGCCCGACGTGCTGCTGAAGGACTTCGTGGCCATTTTCCATCCTGAGCTCGTCGAGGCCGACTACGAGCCCCATTACTATCGTCTGCTCCGATGAAGTCCAAACTGCTGTTGCTCGTCGTCGGCATCCTGCTGCTTGTGGTGGTGAACCTGCTCATTGGCACGGTCCGCATCCCAGTGGCAGCCGTCGTCCGCATCCTGGCGGGCAGCACGGATGAGTCGGAAATCTGGCAGAACATCATTCTCAACAGCCGACTGCCCCAGACGCTGACGGCACTCGTAGCAGGGGCAGGCCTGGCCGTCAGCGGACTGCAGATGCAGACCGTCTTCCGCAATCCGCTGGCAGGTCCCTCCGTGCTGGGCATCTCGAATGGTGCAGCCCTCGGCGTGGCCTTCGTCGTGCTGATGTCGGGGCAGCTGGGCGGCGTCGCCCTGAGCCGTCTGGGCTACCTGGGCGATGCGGCGATGTCGGTGGCAGCCATCATCGGAGCGTTGCTGGTGATGCTGCTCATCATCTGGATCAGCAATCGCGTCAGCGGTCATGGCACGCTGCTCATCATCGGTGTGATGATCGGCTATCTGGCCAATGCTGTCATTGGCGTGCTGAAATTCCTGTCGCCTGAAGAGGACGTGAAGGCTTTCGTCGTATGGGGCCTGGGGTCGTTCTCGCGGGTATCGGGTGGCGACATGGTGCTCTTTGTCGTCATCATGTGTGTACTGCTGCCGCTGTCGTGCCTGATGGTGAAGTCGATGAACCTCCTCTTGCTGGGCGACCGCTATGCTGCCAACCTCGGGCTGAACATCCGTCGGGCGCGCTCCGCCGTCATCGTCAGCTCGAGCTTGCTAGTGGCCATCGTCACTGCATACTGCGGCCCGATCATGTTCATCGGGCTGGCGGTGCCACATCTGGCACGAGGACTCTTCCGCACCAGCGACCATCGCATCCTGATGCCTGCCACGATGCTCTGCGGAGCGCTGCTCGCCCTCCTTTGCAACCTCATTGCCCGCATGCCGGGCTTCGAGGGAGCCCTTCCCGTCAATAGCGTCACAGCCCTCGTAGGTGCTCCTGTCGTGGCGGCCATCCTCTTCCGCAGGAAAGGAGGGTAGCACGAGGAGAGCTGGAGCACCGTGCGAAAGTGCACGAAAGTGTGCGGATACGCACAAAAGTGTGGTCAGGGTGGGGGAATCATGTCTTTTGTTGAGGCAAGTATTCTGTATTTGGATTTTTTTCCTTATCTTTGCCATCGAAAAATAGAATGACGATGGAAGAGAAGAAGAAAGGCAAGGTGCTCGTTATCGACGACAATGAGGACATCCTCTTTGCGCTCAACCTGCTGCTCAAGCCGCTGGTGGAGGACATCCGCGTGACGAAGAGCCCTGAGCAGATCGACCGCTTCTACGATCTGCTGCACCCCGATGTGGTGTTGCTCGACATGAACTTCCGCCGCGACGCCATCAGCGGCGAGGAGGGCTTCGAGTGGCTGGAGCATATCCTGCATCGCGATTCGCAGGCCGTGGTCATCCTCATGACCGCCTATGCCGATGCCGACAAGGCGGTGCGCGCACTGAAGAGCGGCGCCACCGACTTCATCACCAAGCCGTGGGACAACTCGAAGCTGCTGGCGACACTCTTTGCCGGTATCGAACTCAGTCACGAGAGGCATAAGAACCAACTGCTAGAACAGCGCATGGAGGTGGCAGCATCGCCTTTCGGAGCGATGGCGGCTCCCACTATCATCGGCGAGAGCCCCGTCATGCAGCGTGTGTTGCAGACGGTGGCACAGGTGGCTCCTACCGATGCCAACGTGCTCATCCTCGGTGAGAACGGCACGGGCAAGGACGTCATCGCCCGCCAGCTGTGTGCCCTCTCCGGGCGAGCCTCGAAGCCCTTCGTCAGCATCGACTTGGGCAGCGTGGCCGAGCAGCTCTTCGAAGGCGAGCTCTTCGGCTATGAGAAAGGGGCGTTCACAGGTGCCCTCAAGGCGAAGGCCGGACGTATGGAGACGGCCAGCGGCGGCACCCTCTTCCTCGACGAGATAGGCAACCTGCCACTGCCCCTGCAGGCCAAGCTGCTGGCGGCCCTGGAGCGCCGCGAGATCTCGCGGCTGGGCAGCACGCAGGTGACACCCATCGACGTGCGCCTCCTCTGTGCCACCAATGCCGACATCCACTCCGAGGTGGACGAAGGCCGTTTCCGGCAAGACCTGCTCTACCGCATCAACACCATCGAGATTACCATCCCCCCGCTGCGTGAGCGCGGCGAGGACATCATCCTGCTGGCCGAGCATTTCATGAAGACCTATGCACGCAAATATAATAAGGTGGTGACCAGCCTGGGGCGTGATGCCCGCCAGCGGCTGCTGCGCCACTCGTGGCCGGGCAACGTGCGCGAGCTGATGCATGCTGTGGAGCGTGCCGTGCTGCTGTGCAAGGGAACGACGCTCTGTGCTCCCGACTTCGTGCTGCAGGAGACGGCGCGCCGCACCAGCCCGACGCCAACGCTGAACTTGGAACGTCTGGAGCAGGAGGCCATCGAGCGCGCTATGCAGATTGCCGGCGGCAATGTCACACGGGCTGCCGAGCTGTTAGGCATCACCAGGTTTGCACTCTATCGAAAGCTGAAATAAGGAGACCCACCCCCAGCCCCTCCCTGAAGGGAGGGGAGATAAGATCGACTGAGTATGAAGTATAACATATTGGGAATTGTTGTGCTTGTGGCGGTATTGTCTGTCAGCATACAGTACCGTCTGATATGGCCATCCATCACATTGGTCGTGGCATTGCTATGGCTGTGTGTCTCGCTATATAGTCGCATGAACCGTCTGCTCTATGCTTACCGTGAGACTGAGAAGGAGAACGAGAAACTGCACACACTACTGGCAGAAGCCGAGCGACAGCAGCAGTACCTGCGTCAGCTGACGGAGAATGTAGACACCGCCCTCTTCGTCTGCTCCACCGACGGACGCATCGACTGGATGAACCATGCAGCGACAAAGATAGCCCCCCAAGCTCCCCCTTCTCTTCTCCCTCCACATGTCCTTCAGGCCATTGCCGACCATTCGGAAGTGGTCGACGGCTGTGCCCTCTCCACCGTGCTGCTGCGCATCGACGGGCAGCGGCGGCTGGTGGTGGCGCTGAAAGATGTGTCCGCGCTCATGCAGCGACAGGAGATGGAAGCCTGGCAGCAGCTCATCCGCGTGCTCACCCACGAGATTATGAACTCGCTGACACCCATCATCTCTATCAGCGAGACCTTAGCCGACCAGAACGAAGCCTTCGCCGTCATCAACCGCCGCTGCCATGCGCTGCTCGACTTCGTGGAGAGCTACCGCCTGCTGACGCGCATCAAAACGCCCGAGCGCGCCACCTTCCCTGTCAGTGAACTCTTTGAACATGTGAAGGCATTGTTCCCAAAACTATCCACCCCCCTCCCTCATAGGGAGGGGCAGGGGGAGGGTCTGCAGGGGGAGGGTCTGGATGCTCTTCTCTATGCCGACCGCACACAGCTGGAGCAGGTGCTCATTAACCTCG
Source organism: uncultured Prevotellaceae bacterium (assembly GCA_946539475.1). The sequence continues at coordinate 24,282 of CAMNHM010000023.1, forward strand.
TCAAGAACGCCTACGAGAGCGGTGCCACGGAGGTGGAGCTTACAGCGCATCCACTCCCCTCCCAGCAGGGAGGGGTTGGGGGTGGGTCTGGAGGCTCAGTAATCCGCATCAAGGACAACGGCAGCGGCATGTCGCCCGACGTCATCGACCACGCCTTCATCCCCTTCT